>JAPSJG010000550.1 GCA_031178305.1 Sinorhizobium sp. | reverse complement strand
AGCTCGAAGCGGATATCGAGCCGTTTCGCGGCATCCTGCAAGCGCTGTTCTTCATGGCCGTCGGCCTGTCGCTGCAGCTCGGCGTGGTCGCGGCGAACTATCTCCTGATCCTTATCGCAGTCCCGGTGCTGATGGCGGTAAAGAGCCTTGTACTCTACGGTCTCTGCCGGGCAACGGGGGCCACTCACAACGACGCGGTGCGGATATCGCTGCTCCTGCCGCAGGGTGGCGAATTCGGTTTCGTGCTCTTCACCGCCGCAGCTGCCGCGGGCATATTCTCGCAAGGCGTTGCGTCCCTGCTCGTCGCGATCGTCACGCTGTCCATGGCGCTGACGCCCGTTGCCGCACTCCTGGCGAAGCGACTCATGCGCGAGCAGGACGACATGGAAGACGAGCTGGAAGAGGATTTCGAGGGCGCCGGCGCCGACGTGCTGATGATCGGCTTTTCCCGGTTCGCCCAGATCGCCTCGCAGATTCTGCTCGCCGGCGGGCGCAACGTGACGATCATCGATTATTCCGCCGCGCGCGTGCGCCAGGCAGCGACCTTCGGCTTCCGCATCTATTTCGGCGACGGCACGCGGCTGGACGTGCTCAGGGCCGCCGGCATCGGGAGGGCGAAAATCGTTGCCGTCTGCACGCAAAAGAAGGAGATCACGGATCAGATCATAAGCCTCGTCCGGGCCGAATATCCGAATGCGCGCGTCTTCGCCCGCTCCTATGACCGCCTGCATACGCTGGAGCTGCGGGGTAAGGGCGTCGAATACGAGCTGCGGGAGACCTTCGAGTCCGGTCTGCTCTTCGGCCGCAAGACGATCGAGGCGCTGGGGGTCAGCGGAGAAGAGGCGATCGGCATCATGGATGACATCCGCCGGCGCGACGAAGCGCGGCTGGTCCTGCAGGAGGCCGAAGGTATCACCGCCGGCCGCCACATGCTGCATTCGAAGCCGGTGCGGCCAGAGCCCCTGGTCAAGCCGAAGCGGGACGTGAGCCACACCGCTGAAACGGAAGAACGGATACTGTCCCGGCTTCCGGACGATAGCGGCCGTCCGGACGAGACGCTGGCGAAAGCGGATTGAGCCCTTTCCAGCGCGGGATGCTATAGCGGAAATGCGCTGACATACGTTTGCACCGCCGCTCTGTTCGCGCGAGGTCAGATGATGTGATCCGACCGCAAATGTTTCAAGGCCAACCGCCCGCCTGCCACTGTCGGATCCGCTCGGAAAGGGCCTGCTTCATCTGTTCCTTGGCAGGTGCCGTGGCGGCGAGCAGCTCCTGTGCCCGCAGAAAATCGAGCACGCGAAAACGGCCGACGTCGGGGCGCAAAAGAAGGTCGGGGGCACCGGCCTTCATTTTCATGGCGATGATCGACTGCATCATCAGCTGGCTCGCACCAAACAGGCTGTCGATGCGGCTCGGGATAGTCTGGCCGTCGCCGTCCGGTCCACCCACGACATCGACGGCAATCACGATATCGGCTGCTTCCCTCAAATGGTCGAAGGGAATGGGATTGTAGATACCGCCGTCGATCATAACCCGACCGTCGATCTTCACCGGCATGAACACCGCCGGCAGGGCGCAGGAGGCAGCCAGTGCCTTTAGCAAATCGCCGCATTCACAGACTCGCTCCGTCTGCCCGTAGTAATCCGTGACCATCACCTTCAGCGGGATTTCGAGATCGGAAAAGCGGGCCGGGATCGCCTCCGGCAGGAATGCTTTCAACACCTTCTCGATATTGAGTTGCCCGAAGCGGAATCCGCTCGCCATGGCCTCCGCAAGACTGCTCGGCCTCAATTGCCACAGCCGGTTCAGCACTTCGCCTCGATGGCCGACGGTCGCAAGCGCGTAATCGCGGATTTCCCGGCCGGTCATGCCGGCGGCCATCCCGGCGCCCATGAGCGCGCCAATCGACGAACCGGCAATTGAAACCGGCCGAATGCCCAATTCGTTCAGCGCCTGGATGACATGGATGTGAGCAAGACCGCGCGCACCGCCACCGCCAAGAGCGAGCGCCACCGTCGGCTCACCTTTCCTGGTCGACGGATTTGATCGTGTGGATATGTCCTGCTCCATCGGTATCTCCGTTCCGCCGCAGGTTTCCGAAGTTCACTCCAGGGTAAATCAGCCGGTCAGAAATCGGTAGAAATGCATCCGCGTGTCACCAAAGGTGCGCACATCCAAGGGCTCAAAGGCCGCGGATAAGCGCGGCTCCAC
>JAPSJG010000114.1 GCA_031178305.1 Sinorhizobium sp. | reverse complement strand
GCGGGTCTCGACAGCCTGAACGTGGCCATGGCCGCGGGCATCGCGCTTCATCAGGTGGCGCGCGTCAACGGGCGGATTTGAGCGCAGATCCTGGTGGCCGGCAGGCCGGATGAGGGGCCAGTACCAGCAGATGATTCCGCTCAACTCAAATCGCGATCGACGGGACCCGCAACCGCGCCGTCGTCACTTTGACGGCAGCAATTCCCTGGCGCGCTTTGCGAGGCTCCTGCGGCCTGCCTGCTTTTCTGCATCCTCGCCGTCGAGGAGCCCGTGGATCGGCGAGGTTTCGCCCTCGCGCATGGCTGTGAGCGCCACCATACCGGCGGCGATCTCGGCCACTTCCTCGCGCAGTGCCTCGTCATGGGCGTCCGACTTCGAATTGGCGAGCCGTTCGGAGAGCGCCGTTGCACGCACGCGCAGATCGTCGGAGAGGTGGGCCGTATCGGGGCTCTGGTGCCGCTCCTTCCGTTTTGCACCGGCGGCACGCGCCCCCGCATAGTCGCCGGCCGCCGTCTTCGGCAGTTTCATGCCGGCGGCGCGGAGCACCTTCGTCGCTTCGCGGATTTCCTGGTTCGCGGCCTTCACCCGCGTCTTCAATCGCTCGATTTCCCCGGCGCGCTGTTCAAGCGCGCTCTCGCGGTCCGCATTGGCGGCGGCCTCGCGGGCAAGCTTCGTCTGGAGCTGGCGGATCCTGTCCTCATCCCTGCCAAGGCGCAGCTCCATTTCGCGTGCGCGCGCATTTTCGCCCTTCAGGTCCGCTCTCAGGGCCTCGCGCTCATCGCGCAGTCCCGCCACGTGGCTCTTCAGATGCTCGATTTCGGTCTCCCGCGCCGCGAGATCTATGCGAAGGCTGTGAATTTCTGCCTCGTGCTTGTCCAGCTCAGTGCTCAGACGCCGGATCGTTTCGGCCTTGGCGCCGTCGTCGCGCTGCAGTTTCTCATATGAGGCCCGCATGTCCGCCATTCGCAGCTCGAGCTCGCGGACGCCCGAGCGCAGATCTGTGACCTCGATATTCATGTCGGCCATTTGCGCCTGCAGATCGTTGTTTTCCGCGGCCAATCGAGTCGCTTCCTGATGGATCTTCTCGTTCTGCAGCATCAGCTCGACGCGCTTGTCGCGCTCCCGCCGCAGCGCCTGCATGGTCTTGGCGTTTTCGGCGGCATAGGTCGCGCGCGCAGCGTCCCTCTGCGCCCGTACCTCCTGCGGACTCAGAGGCATGGTCGCCTTCAAGCGGTCCTCGGCAAATCGCACGATGCGTCGCTGGATGGCGGGCGCAACCATCAGGCCGAGAAGGACTGCCGTCAGGAAGCCGAGGGCAAAGAGGAGGGCATATTCAATCACGTGCTGGCCGTTTCATCTGGACATCCGCTACCCGTCAAGGCGGCTGCGCCACTTTATCTGCAGCATATATGGTGCCTGCTGCAAGAATTTACTTTCCAGATTGCCAGGCATCAGACGCGCGCTCGGTACTATCAGAAGGGATTCCAGGTGGGCTGCTGCGTGAGCTTCAGATAGCCGACATTGACGCCGAGCCTTGCGCCGATGCCGGTGCGGATCGGCACGACGATCACATGTTCGTCCGTCAGCACGGTCATGCCGACCCCGGCGACGACGTAAGCCGAGCCGGAAACGCCGCCGAAGCGCTTGTAAAGCGACGGGACGCTCGGCAGATTGTAGACGAGCATCATCGCCCGGCTGCCCTGGCCGCCCCAATCGAGACCCAGCGACGGCCCCTGCCAGAAGACCGGATGCTGCCCGACATTCTTCGTGTGGAGCTCGCCCTCCCCATAGGTAAGTCCGGCGATGAAGGCGCCGGAGCCCTCCTGCCCGAGAATATAGCCGTTCGGCAGCCCGTAACGCTCGAAGGCGCGCTCTACCACCTGGGCGAGTCCGCCGGAAGTTTGCCCGAAAAAGCCGTGGCCGGCATCGATGATTTCCTGCATCGTGTACTGGCTTCCGTTCGCCGACTGGGCTTTTGCGGCGGATTGCGCACCGGTCGTCAGGGTGAGGGCAATCAGCATCATCGTGGTTAGGATGGCGCGGACAGCCATTGCGGTTGCCTTCATCATCGGCTGCATCGTTTTCTCCGTCGGGCGTGAAATGCGACTCGCGCGGCCGTCGCGGCTGGCTCAAACGAGCGCACCTCACTCGCTTCAGTCGTTTCACTCGAAACCGGGGTGCCCTGGCAATTTGAACCGATGATCTTAACAATCGGTTTACCAAATGTGATGTCATTATGGCCTATTGAGAGAAAGGCGTGCTCGCCGGCTCGCGTGGGGCCGTGGTCGGGCGAAACCTCGCGGGCTTGCGTTCTCCGCAAGGCCGGCTGCAACCGGACAAGGAAGAAGAATGGCGAAGAATCCGAACCTGACGTTGACGGGACCCGATCTGGCGGCGCTGCTTTGCAGCCGGGTTTGCCACGACATCATCTCGCCGGTCGGCGCCATCAACAACGGTCTCGAACTGCTCGACGAGGGTGGCGCCGACGCCGATGCGATGGATCTCATTCGCACCAGCGCCCTGAACGCCTCGGTTCGGCTGAAGTTCGCCCGGCTTGCCTTCGGAGCCTCGGGATCGGTCGGCGCTTCGATCGACACCGGCGAGGCGGAAAAGGCGGCCAAGGACTTCGCCGCGGCGGAGAAGAAGACCGAGGTGACCTGGAATGGTCCGCGCGCCATCATTGCCAAGAATCGCGTCAAGCTGCTCTTGAATCTCTTCCTCATCGCCTATGGGGCGATCCCGCGCGGCGGTTCGCTCGAGGTCACGCTGGAGAACCCGGAATTCGACGCGACCTTCACGCTCGTCGCCAAGGGCCGGATGATGCGCGTGCCGCCGAAGCTCATCGAACTCCTCTCCGGAACGCCGGAAGAGGCGATCGACGCCCACTCAATCCAGCCCTACTACGCGGTGCTGCTCGCCGAAGAGGCGGGCATGACGATCGACGTCGTTTCGAACGGCGAGGAGATTGTCTTTACGGCGCGCACAGGCGCCTCATCCTGACCAATGCTCGCCGATTTGGCACGGACGATGTCTCCCGCTGGTTGCACCGGCGGGAGATATTGTTTGATGGATACATGCAGTAGCCGCGATTCGAGAGAAAGCGTCAAAGTTGCCGCGGTAACGGTTTCTTTGCCAAATCCGTATAGGATTGTTTCATGGACGCGGTTTCGCGTATGAGGCGTGAGGGAGTTGAACATGCGGCGCTTAATGATCGCTGATGGCTCGGACGTGGTAAGGAAAGTCGGCAAGCGCATTCTGTCGGGCATGGGCTTTCTCGTGTCCGAGGCGCCGAGCAGCCTCGACGCCCTGGTGCGCTGCGAGGCTGAGATGCCGAATATAATGATCGTCGACGCGGGGCTCGAGGGGGCGCTCGACCTCATCGCAAATATTCGCCGCATGCCCGAGGGCGCGTCGGTCAAGATCTACTATTGCGTCGTTGAGGCGGACCTCAAGAAGATGATGGCCGGAAAGCGCGCCGGCGCCGACGACTTCCTTTTGAAGCCGTTCGACCGGAAGATCCTGACGAGCGTCTTTGCCAGCCAGTCGATGGCGGCCTGATCCATCCTCCCAAGGGTAGCTCGCCGCGGCTATGCCGCGGCCCTTTTTGTCCCGTTTTCAAGTTCCCGTGCCCATCATGCTGTAGCGACAAAACCCGCCGAGGG
Source organism: Sinorhizobium sp. (assembly GCA_031178305.1). GTDB lineage: Bacteria > Pseudomonadota > Alphaproteobacteria > Rhizobiales > Rhizobiaceae > Sinorhizobium. The sequence goes on along the minus strand of JAPSJG010000114.1, from coordinate 5,999 downwards.
GCGGGTTCTGCAGAGCGGGTTTCGGGATGGTCAGACGGGCGATTTGCCCCGGCGAAATCAGGCGGTTTCCAGGTAGTCGTTGCCGTCGGGCTCACGCAGCACGTAGCCGCGGCCCCAGACTGTCTCAATGTAGTTGGCACCGCCGGCGGCGTTCGCGAGCTTCTTGCGCAGCTTGCAAATGAAGACGTCGATGATCTTCAGTTCCGGCTCGTCCATGCCGCCATAAAGGTGGTTGAGGAACATTTCCTTTGTGAGCGTCGTGCCTTTGCGAAGCGAGAGGAGCTCCAGCATCTGGTATTCCTTGCCGGTCAGATGCACGCGCTGGCCGCCGACTTCCACAGTCTTTGCGTCGAGATTGACGATCAGCTCGCCGGTGGCGATGATCGACTGGGCATGGCCCTTGGAACGGCGCACGATGGCGTGGATGCGGGCCACCAACTCGTCCTTGTGGAAGGGCTTTGTCATGTAATCGTCGGCACCGAAGCCCAAACCCCGGACCTTGTCCTCGATGCCCGCCATGCCGGAGAGGATGAGGATCGGGGTCTTCACCTTCGACAGACGCAGAGTTCTCAACACTTCGTAGCCGGACATGTCCGGCAGGTTCAGGTCGAGAAGAATGATGTCGTAATCGTAAAGCTTGCCGAGGTCGACGCCCTCCTCGCCGAGATCGGTGGTGTAGACATTAAAACTCTCGGACTTGAGCATCAGCTCAATGCTTTGAGCCGTCGCGCTGTCGTCTTCGATCAGTAGAACCCGCATAGTCTTCCCCTTTTCCGCCGCCCAAGGTCGGCATGGCCCCCTTACGCGATACGGATCCAGTCGTTGCCTGATTTGGAGGCTGCCATCAAATGGTTAACAAATTCTGATTCACTCTGGCAAGGTGTATCGAGAATGTTAAATATTTTTAGCAGTCTCCTGATTCAAAAGATGAATCTGAAACGGCGCTCCTCATGCAATGCTTGAAGGAATGCCGCTATCCGACTCTGCAGACTCGTAAATGCGCTGTGTGCCACATTTCATGCCTCAGCATTTACGGAGCCTTAAATCATCGCCCCTATGATTAACGATGCCCGTAAACGAAAGGTTACCAGCGGTAGGTATTTGTTAATGCCGCCGGAATTTTTTGTTTCCGGCCCGATCGGGCCGGCAAGGCGGGCTGGCGCATGCTTCCTGAATCGGCGCCGATTCAAGAAAGAACATGCGGCAGAATTAAAAATGCTGCAGCGGCATTATGCTCGTTTCAAGCGACGCGTGGCGCTGCAGGATCGGTAGCCGGGGTCTCGCATCCACGGGAGTATTGCGTATGAAACCACGTGAGAGCCTTGTCCGCCTGAAAGAGTTTCAGGTTCGTGAAAAGCAGCGTCAGTTGAACCAGCTTCAGGTCATGATGGCTGAGTTCGAGCGAATGACCAAGGAACTGGAAAGCCAGATCGTCTTCGAGGAGAAGAAATCGGGCATTTCCGATCCCTCGCACTTTGCCTATCCCACCTTTGCGAAGGCTGCCCGCCAACGCGCCGACAATCTGCAGGTATCCATTCGCGAGTTGAAGGTGCAGCAGGACGCAGCCGAGCTCGCGCTTGCTGAAGTGCAGGCCGAATATGACAAGGCGGCCGCCCTGGAGGAAAGGGATTCGGTCGCTAGGCTGCGCGCCTGAGAGAACCATGGGCAGCTGAAATTGCCGGACATGCATAGGCCCGCCTCCTTCCTTGGAGGCGGGCTTCCCCTTATCCAGGCCTGTTACAGCGCCGCGCGTCTTAATCAAACGCGCAAAGGTCGCTGTAGCCCCTCGAATCGCCGCATTTCTTTGTCCTCAAATCGAGGTCGACTTAAGGAGACATGTAGTAGGCGTGGATAGTTATTTGAGCCGTTGGGTGGCATCCTGGCGGCGACCACTACCCCAATGGCGGCAGGCCCGAGTGCCGCCCGAAACCGCACCGGCGGCTCAGGGAGGTTCCCGAGCCGCCGGTTCGAACTATGGCCCTGTCATGGGGGATTTCAGTGGCGATACTGCTGGATGCGCGTGGTGCGCAGGCCGGCGAGGCCGTGGTCGTTGATGGAGGACTGCCAGGAAAGGAATTCCTCGACGGTCAAGGTATAACGCTCGCATGCCTCTTCAAGGCTCAGGAGGCCGCCACGCACGGCGGCGACGACCTCGGCCTTCCTGCGGATCACCCAGCGCCGGGTGTTGGCCGGCGGCAGGTCCGCAATCGTCAGAGGGCTGCCATCGGGGCCGATGACATACTTTACGCGTGGACGCATCATTTCGGTCATGGGACTCTCTACACAAACTCAAGACCATATGAATGCGACCTTAGCTTCCCACATTTAACATTTGCCTAAGCGGCCGGTAACAATTTGCTCATAATTTGAGGCACTTCGGCCTCGTCAAAGTGGGAATCGCCGGGGTTTGCGACGCTTTCGGCATCAAAGCCTTGCAATTACCACATTTCACTCGGAGTGAGATCACGGATAACGGGACTCCTCAATAGGACTGAGCGCCCACCCGTGCGCTTACGGATTCCCCACTTCTGCATGGGACTTGCCGGACCGGCCGCGCCCCGGCGCGACATGACCGGGTCGATCGTCTTTTCGGCGCGTGCCCGAGTGCGGGAGCTTTTGGGTTGGCCCGGCGGCGAAGCCGGCGGCATGGTGATCTGGAATGATGGAAACGAACGAAACGGCCTTGCGGTGCGAGGCTGCCTTGGACATGCTTTTCGACGTCAACCCCGGCTCGGTGCGCACGGAATATGAAATCCTCCACCTGATGCGGCGGCTCATTGCCTGCTTCGGCTATTCCCATTTCATGGTCGCGCGGCTGCCGATGGCTGAGGAGCAGCGCTTTGCCGAATGCCTCGTGCTCAGCAACTGGCCTGCCGAGCTGGTGCGCCAGTTCGATGCGGCGGCGATCTTTCCGGGAAGCCCGCTTGCGGAGCGTTTGCGTCGAACGAAACTGCCGGTGACGGGCGGGGTGGAACTCCTGCAGGCAGCGGAAAGGAGCGACGGGAGAGGGGTGATCCGCCAGCTGCAGCCCGATCCGGAAATGGCGCGCCACTTCGCCGTGCTCCTGCACACCACCTCTGGCGACCCGTTCGTGGCGGTGCTTTCGGGCAGGCGGGAGGAACCCGCCGGGGCGGAGCGGGCGATGATCTATCTGGCGCTCGTCCAGGTCTTCGAGTGCCTCGAGCGCACCTTCGAGGCCGGCAGCGTGATCCGCGAGAAATTGTCGAGCCGGGAGATCGAGTGCCTGCGTTGGGCGGCGGCCGGCAAGAGCAGCGATGAGATCGCCATCATCCTCGGCATCTCGGCCTATACGGTGGCAAGCTATTTCAAGAGTGCTACCCGCAAGCTGGATGCGGTCAACCGCATGCAGGCGATTGCCCGCGCCATGCGGATGAAGCTGATCTGACGGCGCCCGGTGCAAGAAAGCGCCGCTCTTGCCGGGCGAAGCACAAGTTTCTATATGTCGCGGCACGAAAGCCCGTGGGAAATGCCGTTGGCGAAAGGCGCCGGACGGCCGCAAGCGAAGAACAGGGCGGCGGCGGAGATCACGCCGCGCCCGATGCCGGATTGGATCCCGTGAACAGTCTCGATTTTGACCGCAAGCCCGAAGAAACACGCGTCGTCGTCGCCATGTCCGGCGGCGTCGATTCCTCCGTCGTGGCGGGGCTCTTGAAACGCGAGGGCTACGACGTTCTTGGGATCACGCTGCAGCTTTACGATCACGGCGCGGCGGTGCACCGCGCCGGCTCCTGCTGCGCCGGCCAGGACATCGATGACGCGCGCCGCGTCTCGGAAACCCTCGGCATCCCGCATTACGTGCTCGACTACGAGGCGCGCTTCCGCGAAACTGTCATCAATCCTTTCGCCGAGAGCTACATCGCGGGCGAGACGCCGATCCCCTGCGTCGCTTGTAACCAGACGGTTAAGTTCGCCGACCTGCTCGCGACTGCCAGGGAACTCGGGGCCGATGCGCTAGCGACCGGTCACTATATCCGCTCGCGGCCGAGCCCCAGCCCCCGCTATGCGGGCCAGCGGGCGCTCTACCGGCCGACCGACGCGGAGCGCGACCAGAGCTATTTCCTTTTTGCGACGACGCAGGAACAGATCGATTATCTGCGCTTTCCGCTCGGTGGTCTCTCCAAGAGCGAAACGCGGGCGCTTGCCGAAGATATGGGCCTCGTCGTCGCCAAGAAGGCCGACAGCCAGGACATCTGCTTCGTGCCGCAGGGCAAATACAGCGACATCGTCTCGAAGCTGAAGCCGAATGCGGCGCTCGCCGGCGAGATCGTCCATCTCGACGGGCGCGTGCTCGGCACGCATGAGGGCATTCTGCACTATACGATCGGCCAGCGCCGCGGCATCGGCGTTGCCACCGGCGAGCCGCTTTATGTCGTCTACCTCGACGCCCGCTCGCGCCGGGTCATCGTCGGGCCGAGGGAGGCGCTGGAGACGCGCCGCGTCCATCTCCGAGACGTCAACTGGCTCGGTGACGAGGAGTTGCAGGAAGCGGCGGCATGCGGTTTCGAGTGCTTCGCAAAGGTCCGTTCCACCCGCCAGCCGGCACCGGCGGTGCTGAAGAGCGATGCCGAAGGGGTCTATGTCGAACTTGTCGAAGGCGAGGCAGGCGTGGCGCCCGGTCAGGCCTGCGCGCTCTATTCCGGTACCGGCGAGGACGCCCGCGTCTATGGCGGCGGTTTCATTCGCAAATCCGAACGCGAGCCCGTCGCGGAGGCCGCCCTCCAGGCGCTCCTGCAGGCTCCGGCGGCGGCCTGAGACGGCGCAATCCGGCTCTCCGGGAAAACTTCACATTTTCCCGAAGACATTGCTTGACACTGGCCGGAACGGCACCTTATAAGCCGCCCGACCAGCCGAAACGGCTTCGCTTGAGAAGCTTTGCGGCACCCGGCGGCGGAGTAGCTCAGTAGGTTAGAGCAGAGGAATCATAATCCTTGTGTCGGGGGTTCGAATCCCTCCTCCGCTACCATATATCCCGAGCTGCGCCGAGGGATGGTTCCACGGGAAATTCCCGGCATGCGACACGATCCTTCTGGCCTTCTCCGTCGACTCAATCTAAAAGCTTCGTTCGCGTATTGATCGCCTTACTCTGTCGATTTCTTCCGACAGACCACGGATCATTTCGATGGTGAGCTCGTGCCTCACACCATCAGGCCCGGCGCACACTACGAGGGCATCTCTCGCCCACGGATCGGCGGAGACGGATTGAATGCCATGCGCAAGAAGATTGCGGATTCTTGCAACCTTTTCTACCGCTTCGAGAAGGTCGCTGATCACGTTGTGATTTGAATGGGCGGCGAGGCTTTGTACGTAGGCTCGCCAATGGGAGATGATCGGTCCTCGCGCTATCCGCTCTTGATTTACAGCGGCGCTTAATTGGTTGCGCATCTCGTACTCAAGAAAACTCCAATAGATTTGAACTTGACCGATTTCAGACGCCAGATCGCGCAAAGTTGGATGGGGGACATCGTCAGCACTCATGATCGAAATTATAAACAGGATGATACGATCATTTGCTAGCCCTTTGCGTTGAGGCTACGGCCCTCTAAAGCTGGAGGATACCGTGGACGGTCGCTTCTGGCGCGATGTCGCCCTTCGGCACTCTGGCTGCGAACTCCGCTTCCGTGCCTCGATATGTTTCTTTGACAGAAGCGGCGAGCCTTTTGGTGACAGTCGAGCGCGTTCTCGTTATTGGATGTTCGGGCGGCGGCAAGACGACCTTCTCCGCAAAGATTGCGGAGTTATTTGACCTAGAATATCAATCGCTCGACCGAGATGTGCGGTGGCTTTCTGGCTGGGTTGAGCGTGATCGTGCGGAACAAAGAGAAATTGTCGCGGATATGGCCGAACGAAGCCGATGGGTCATGGACGGCAGTGGAGCGTCCTCCTTCGACCTAAGATTGCCGCGAACTGGTCTGGTGCTGTGGGTTCGCGTCCCCAGATGGGTTGCACTGCTCGGTTTATTGAGGCGTGTTTCCCGCTTC
>JAPSJG010000549.1 GCA_031178305.1 Sinorhizobium sp. | reverse complement strand
CCTTCACACTCTCAGGCAGGAAATGAAGGACATGCCACGTTGACAAATCAGATTGATATCGCCGACTTCGGCCTCGACCATCTGGAGGCCGCCGCCAATCTCTCGCGGCAGGCCGGCTGGCCGCACCGGATCGAAGACTGGCGGATGGCACTCGCTTTGAGCGAAGGCGTCGTCGCGGTCGAAGACGGCCGCGTCGTCGGCACCGTACTCGTCACGCCCTATGAGGCCGACTGTGCGACGATCAATATGGTGATTGTCGACGAAGCCATGCGCGGCCGCGGGCTCGGACGCCGACTGATGGATGCTGCCATGGCCATCGCAGGCGAGCGCCCGGTGCGGCTGGTGGCAACGGCCGAGGGCCTCCCACTTTATGAAAAGCTCGGATTCCGCGAGACCGGGAGCATATTGCAGCACCAGGGTATCGCGCGGGAACTGGCCGTACCCGCAGCAGTTTCGGCCGCGACCTCCGCGGATATTGGCGCCATCGCCGAACTCGATCGCCGCGCCTTCGGTGCCGATCGCGGCCGGCTAATTGCCTATCTTGCCACCGTCGGAGAGTTCGCCGTCATCCGCCGCGACGGGCGCGTCTCGGGTTTCGCTGCGCTACGCGCCTTCGGCCGTGGCGAGGTCATCGGCCCCGTCGTTGCCGCCGAGATAGATGACGCCAAGTTGCTCATCGCACATTTCATCGCAAAGCGGCCCGGCCGGTTCCTGAGGGTCGACACAACCGCCGACACCGGTCTTTCTCCGTGGCTCGTCGAACAGGGACTCGCCCATGTAGGCGGCGGCATCGCCATGGTGAAGCCGCCGATCCAGCGCCCCGCCGATCCCGCGGCGGTGACCTTTTCTCTCGCAAACCAGGCCCTTGGCTGACACCGGAGATTTCCATGTACAGCAACTCCCTCATCGAACTTGACCGCGCCCATCTCATCCATCCGGTCGCTTCTTATCGCAGCCACGAGAAACGCGGCGTGCGCGTGCTCGCCTCGGCCACGGGCGCGACAGTCACCGACGCTTCCGGCAAGCAACTGATCGACGGCTTTGCCGGCCTCTGGTGCGTCAATGCCGGCTACGGCCACGAGAGCATCGTCGAGGCGGCGACCCGGCAGATGCGCGAGCTGCCCTATGCGACCGCCTATTTCGGCCTCGGATCGGAGCCCGCGATACGGCTCGCCTCGGAACTCGCCGAACGGGCGCCAGGCAATCTCAACCACGTTTATTTCACGCTCGGCGGCTCCGATGCCGTCGACAGCACGATCCGCTTCATCCGCTATTACTGGATCGCCCGCGGCGAACCGCAGCGCGACCAGTTCATCTCCGTCGAGCAGGGCTATCACGGCTCATCCACCGTTGGTGCAGGCCTGACGGCGCTTTCGGCTTTTCATGCCGGCTTCGGCATCCCCTTTGACTGGCAGCACAAGATTCCGTCGCACTATGGCTACCGCAATCCGGTCGGCGACGATCCGCAGGCGATCATCGAGGCGTCGCTTGCCGCTCTCCGGCGCAAGGTCGAGGAGATCGGTCCGGAGCGGGTCGCCGCCTTCTATGCGGAGCCGATTCAAGGTTCCGGCGGCGTGCTGGTGCCGCCCAAGGGCTGGATGAAGGCGATGCGCAAGCTCTGCCGCGAACTCGGCATTCTCTTCGTTGCCGACGAGGTGATCACCGGCTTCGGCCGCACCGGTCCGCTCTTTGCCTGCGAGGAGGATGAGATCGTTCCGGACTTCATGACCGTGGCGAAGGGCCTGACCTCCGGCTATGTGCCGATGGGCGCGGTTTTCATGGGCGACCATATCTACCAGACGATCGCCGACGGAGCAGGCGCCGCAGCTGTCGGTCACGGCTACACCTATTCGGCCCATCCGGTCAGCGCGGCGGTCGGCCTCGAGGTGCTGAGGCTCTACGAGAACGGACTGTTGGACAACGGCCGGAAGGCAGGCGCACGCCTGATGGCTGGCCTTGAAAGCCTCAAGGATCATCCGCTCGTTGGCGACGTACGTGGGCGCGGCATGCTCGCCGCCGTGGAGCTCGTCGTTGACAAGCAGAATAAGACCCCCTTACCAGCCGCCGCCGAGCCGGCGCGCCGCATCTTCGACCGCGCCTGGAATAACGGCCTCGTCATCCGCGCCTTTGCCAATGGCGTGCTCGGCTATGCACCGCCGCTCTGCTGCAGCGAAGAGGATATCGACGCCATTGTCGATCGCACCCGCAAGACGTTGGACGAGACGCTGGAAGACCCGGACGTC
>JAPSJG010000113.1 GCA_031178305.1 Sinorhizobium sp. | reverse complement strand
CGGCGTGCCGAAGGAGGAGCGCGAGAAGGCGATAAAGCAGGTCGCCGACATGCTGCAGATCGGCCACCTGCTCGACCGCAAGCCGAGCCAGCTTTCCGGCGGCCAGCGCCAGCGCGTCGCAATGGGCAGGGCCCTGGTGCGTGAACCGCAAGTCTTCCTTTTCGACGAGCCGCTCTCGAACCTCGACGCGAAGCTGCGTGTCGACATGCGCACCGAGATCAAGCGGCTGCACAGCCGCATGAAGACTACCATCGTCTATGTGACGCACGACCAGATCGAGGCGATGACGCTTGCGACCCAGATTGCCGTCCTGAAGGACGGCGTGCTGCAGCAGTTCGGAACGCCGGCGGAGATCTACAACAACCCGGCCAATATGTTCGTCGCCGATTTCATGGGTTCGCCGGCGATGAATCTCCTGAGCGCCCGCATCGAGGCCGAAGGCGCGCAGGTCGCCGTCTCGCTCGCACGCCCGAATGCAGAGCCGCTGAAGCTCGCCGTACCGCATAATGGGGCACTCTCCGCCTATGCCGGCCGAGAGATCGTGTTCGGCATCCGTCCGGAGGCGCTTACCGATCCGGACGGCGCTGACCGCAATGCGAAGTTCGTTGCTGAGGGCGAGTGCCTGATCGAAGTGGTCGAGCCTGCGGGATCCGACACCTTCGCCGTCACCCGCCTCGGCGGCAAGGAGATCGTCGCGCGGCTCAGGGCCGATGCCCGTATCGCGCCCGGCCAGGTTTCACGGCTTGCCTTCAACCTCGACAAGGCGGTTTTCTTCGACCCTGAAAGCGAGAAGCGGATCGCATGAGCGCGGGCATTGCGAAAGCGCCGGATATCGTCATCATCGGGTCGGGGATCGGCGGCGCCAGCATTGCTGCAGGCCTTGCCGCTTCCGGCGCCGAGATCCTCATCCTCGAAGCCGGCCGGCATATCGACGACCGGCCGGAGAACCGTGACCAGCGGGCGATCTTCCAGCGCGGCCATTTCCGGCCGAAGGAGACCTGGTACGAGGCGGGCGGTCTCGGCTTCAATCCCGGCAATTACTACTATGTGGGCGGCAATTCTAAATTCTACGGCGCGGTGCTCACCCGCTATCGCCGCGAGGACTTCGAGGAGATGCGGCATCTCGACGGAATATCTCCCGCCTGGCCCTTTCCGTATGAGGAGTTCGAGCCGTGGTATGCCAAGGCGGAAGATCTCTATCAGGTGCGCGGGCGCCTCGGCGAAGACCCGACCGAGCCCCCTCACTCGAACGACTATCCGCATGGGCCGGTCCCGGACGAGCCCGCGATCGCCAAGGTCCGCCAACGCCTCGCAAAGATCGGGCTGAAACCCTACTCGCTGCCGCTCGGCATCGACATCGAGCGCTGGATCGCCAAGGGCAGGACGCCATGGGACGCGCATCCGAACAGCTTCGACGGGAAGATGGATGCCGAAACCGCAGCGCTGGCGGCGGCGCTTGAATATCCGAATGTCCGGCTGCAGACCGGCTCGCGGGTCATCCGGCTTTCGACCGCACCGGACGGCAAGGCAATCGAGGCCGTACACTATCTCAGGGATGGAGCGGAGCACCGCGTCTCGCCGAAGACCGTGATCCTTTCGGCCGGCGCCGTGCAGTCCGCCGTGCTGCTGTTGCGCTCGGCGGAGGAGCGCAACCCGGCGGGGCTCGCAAACCGTTCGGACCAGGTCGGCCGCAACTTCATGAATCACAACTCCAGCGCGGTGATCGCGTTGAGCCCCTGGTACCGCAACGATTCCGTCTATCAGAAAACCTTCGGGCTCAACGATTTCTATCTCTCCGACGGCGAAGGCGGGCCGCCGCTCGGCAATATCCAGCTCCTCGGCCGCGTCTCCGGCGCAATCCTCAAGGCGAATTTGCGTGCGATGCCGGAATGGCTCTTGAACCAAGTCTCGGCCCGCGCCATCGACTTCTACGCCATGAGCGAGGATCTGCCCTCTTCGGAAAGCCGGGTGATGGTCGACGGCGATCGCATCATGTTGCAATGGGTCAGGACGAACTGGCAGGCGCATCTGAAGCTCGTCGCCAAGCTCAAGGCGGTCCTCAAACAGGCGGGTTTCCCGGTGGTGCTCGCGCGCGCCTTCGACAAGCGCACGCCGTCGCACCAATGCGGGACGGTCCGGATCGGCAATGATCCGGAGAAGGCGCCGCTCGATATCTATTGCCGCGCCTTCGATCATCCGAATCTCTTCGTCGTCGATGCGAGCTTCCTGCCGACCTCGGCGGCCGTCAATCCGGCGCTGACAGTCGCCGCACAGGCGCTGCGCGTCGCAGACCACATCGCCAGAGAGGAGCTCAGGTGACGACGGAAGGCGTGCGTCCGATCGCGATCGTTACCGGCGGCCGGCGCGGCATCGGGCTCGGCATCGCCCGCGCTCTGGCGGCAGCCGGCTTCGACGTCGCGATCACCGGAATCGGCGATGCGGAAGGCGTCGATCCCGTCGTTGCGGATATCGAAGCGCTTGGTGCCCGCGCGGTCTTCCTGCAGGCCGACCTCGCCGAAATCTCCAGCCATCGGGCGACCGTCGACACAGTGATCGACGCCTTTGGCCGGATCGATTGCCTCGTCAACAATGCCGGCATCGCCTCAGTCGTGCGCGGCGATTTCCTCGATTTGAAGCCGGAGAACTTCGACAAGGTCATCGACGTCAATCTGCGCGGTACCGTCTTCTTCACCCAGGCCGTCGTGAAGGCGATGCTCGCGACACAGGCTGTGGCGCCGCGCTCGATCATCAACATCACCTCGGTGTCCGCGGCAATGTCGTCGCCGGAACGTCTCGACTACTGCATGAGCAAAGCGGGCCTCGCGGCCTTCACCCAGGGCCTGGCGTTGAGGCTCGCGGAGACCGGCATTGCCGTGTTCGAAGTCCGGCCCGGCATCATCCGCTCCGACATGACCGCAGCGGTTTCGGGCAAATACGACGCGCTGATTGCCGGCGGCCTGGTCCCGATGCGACGCTGGGGTGAGCCCGAGGATGTCGGCCACATTGTCACCGGACTTGCAAGCGGCAGCTTCGGTTTCGCCACCGGCTCGGTGGTCCAGGCAGATGGCGGGCTATCGATCGGGAGGTTGTGAGGTGGTTCGGACGTTGCCCTCACCCTAACCCTCTCCCGGCAGGGATGGGGGATAGGGGACGTGCCTCGCGAGACGCCCGTGATGGTTGGGAAAGCGGTCCCACGAGTCCCTTCTCCCCGCAAGCGGGGAGAAGGTGGCGGCAGCCCGGATGAGGGGCCAGCAAAAGCGACGACTTACAGAATAAACGCGCCCAAGGCGCGGAGCTGAGGACGACATGCATGAACTATGACTACATCATCACCGGTGCCGGCCCCGCCGGCTGCGTGCTCGCCAACCGCTTGAGCGAGGATCCCGCGGCGAAGGTGCTGCTGCTCGAAGCGGGCGGGAGCGACTGGAATCCGCTCTTCCACATGCCGGCCGGCTTCGCCAAGATGACCAAAGGGGTCGCGAGCTGGGGCTGGCATACGGTGCCGCAGAAGCACATGAAGGGCAGGGTGCTGCGTTACACCCAGGCGAAAGTGATCGGTGGCGGTTCCTCGATCAATGCGCAGCTCTACACCCGGGGCAATGCGCTCGACTACAATCTCTGGGCAAGCGAGGACGGCTGCAGCGGCTGGGACTATCGCAGCGTGCTTCCCTATTTCAAGCGCGCCGAGGACAATGAGCGCTTTGCCGACGACTATCACTCCTATGGCGGGCCGCTCGGCGTCTCGATGCCGGTCTCGGCCCTGCCGATCTGCGACGCCTATATCCGCGCCGGCCAAGAGCTCGGCATCCCCTACAATCACGACTTCAACGGCAAGCAGCAGGCGGGCATCGGCTTCTATCAGCTCACCCAGCGCAGCCGCCGGCGCTCCTCCGCCTCGCTTGCGTATCTCTCGCCCATCAAGGACCGGAAGAACCTGACGGTGCGCACCGGCACCCGCGTCGCTCGCATCCTGATCGAGGGCAGGCGCGCGGTCGGCGTCGAAGTGGTGACCGGTAGGGGCGGCGAGGTCATTCGCGCCGAGCGCGAAGTGCTTGTCTCCTCCGGCGCCATCGGCTCGCCGAAACTGCTCCTGCAATCCGGCATCGGCCCCGCCGACCACCTGCGCTCGGTCGGCGTCGAGGTCCGTCACGACCTGCCCGGCGTCGGCGGCAACCTCCAGGACCACCTCGATCTCTTCGTGATTTCCGAATGCACCGGCGATCACACCTATGACAACGTCGCCAAGCTGCACCGCACGCTCTGGGCGGGGCTGCAATATGTACTCTTCCGCTCCGGCCCGGTCGCCTCCTCGCTCTTCGAGACGGGCGGCTTCTGGTATGCCGACCCGAACGCGCGTTCGCCCGATATCCAGTTCCATCTCGGCCTCGGCTCCGGCATCGAGGCGGGCGTCGCGCGACTGAAAAACGCCGGCGTCACGCTCAATTCCGCCTATCTCCATCCGCGCTCGCGCGGCACTGTCCGGCTCTCCTCGGCCGATCCGGCGGCGCCGCCGCTGATCGACCCCAACTATTGGGAGGACCCGCACGATCGGCGGATGTCGCTCGAAGGCCTCATGATGGCGCGCGAGATCATGCGGCAGCCGGCGCTCGAGCCCTACGTGCTCGCCGAACGGCTCCCGGGCCCAGAGATCAAGACGGAAGAGCAGCTTTTCGATTATGCCTGCGCCAATGCCAAGACCGATCATCACCCGGTCGGCACCTGCAAGATGGGAACGGACGCGATGGCGGTCGTCGACCTCGAACTCAAGGTCCGCGGGCTCGAGGGCTTGCGCGTCTGCGACAGCTCGGTGATGCCGCGCGTGCCCTCCTGCAACACCAACGGGCCGACGATCATGGTCGGCGAGAAGGGCGCCGACATCATCCGCGGCCTGCCGCCGCTGCCGCCGGCCGTCTTCCAGCACGAGCGCAATGAGACGCGGCCGCGCGCTCGTGCCGAGATTCGCTGACGGGGGCGGCGGATGTCCTCGTCTTCGGCCTATAGCGCCGGGCGTCTTATTCAGGCGCGTTCAGACGCGCAAAGGTCGCTGCGGCGCTTTAAATTGCTGCAGAATTCATCCTTAGATCGAATAGATCTGAGAAACCATTCAGTAGCTATCCCGGATTTGATTCCATGTCATTGATCGAGCCGCGCCCCTTCCTGACTTCACTCTTCGAGGCCGCGGTCATAGCGGCCGATCCTGAAGCCGCCATCCGCGCCCATCTGCCGGCGCGACCAAAGGGGCGGACGATCGTTATCGGCGCCGGCAAGGCGGCAAGCCAGATGGCCGCCGCCTTCGAGCGGCTCTGGGATGGTCCGCTCGAGGGCACCGTCGTGGCGCGGCACGGACCGATCGAGGCATGCGAGCGCATCGAAGTGCTTCAATCGGCCCATCCGGTGCCGGACGAGGCGGGGCTCGTAGCTTCGTCCGCGCTCATCGAACGGGTAAAGGATTTGACCGAAGACGATCTCGTGGTGGCACTGATCTCAGGCGGCGGCTCGGCGCTGTTGCCGGCCCCGCCCGAGGGGCTGACGCTCGAGGACGAAATCGCCGTCAACCGCGCGCTGCTTGCCTCTGGCGCGCCGATTTCGGCGATGAACGTAGTGCGCAAGCATATATCGCGTATCAAGGGCGGACGGCTGGCCCTGGCGGCATCGCCGGCACGGGTCGTCAGTCTCGTCGTTTCCGATGTTCCGGGCGACAATCCGGCCTTCGTCGCCTCCGGGCCAACCGTGCCGGACCGATCGAGCCTCGAGGAGGCGCGCGAGATCGTTTCCCGCTACGGCATGAACCTGCCGGAACGGGTGAGCGCACATCTCTCTTACGGTGCTGCCCGCGCGCCGAACCCCGACGACCCGGCCTTTGCCGGCAACGAAGTCCATGTCATCGCCTCGGCAAGCGTCTCGTTGGAGGCCGCGGCCGCGCGCGCCCGTGAGGCCGGCATCGAGGCGGTGATCCTCTCGGACGCGATCGAAGGCGAGGCGCGCGACATCGGCCGCATGCATGCGGCGCTGGCGCGCGAGGCGGCCACACGTGACCGTCCGTTTACCAAGCCGGTCGTGCTGCTTTCCGGCGGCGAGACGACGGTGACGATCACCGGCGACGCTCACGGCAAGGGTGGCCGCAACAGCGAGCTGCTCCTGTCGCTGGCTCTCGACATTGACGGCGTTACCGGCATCGATGCGCTCGCCGCCGACACGGACGGCATCGACGGCTCGGAGGACAATGCCGGTGCCTTTGCCGACGGGACGAGTGTAGGCCGAATGCGGGCGGCGGGCCTCGATCCGCGCGCCCAACTCGCCCGCCACGACGCCTGGACGGCCTTTGCCGCTAGCGGCGACCTGTTCGTGCCCGGCCCGACCGGCACCAATGTCAATGATTTCCGGGCGATATTGATACGCTAATTCGGTTCAGCGTTTGGGGCGGCATGGACTGTGAATTTCCCTCCCCAAACCTTCCCCACAAAGGGGGAGGGGCTAGGCGCTCGCGGCGATCGTCTGCCCATTTGGCGGACCGCGGAGGCCGTGGTAACGGTGAGGACGGAACGGAGAGGGTGCGGCAGACTAAGCCCCCTCCCCCTTGTGGGGAGGGGTTGGGGAGGGGCCTTCACTGGCTAAGCATTCATTTAGTTACTTCACCCGCTTCAGCGCATCGCCGAGGATCGAGACGATCTCGGAGATATGCTGTTTCTCGACGATCAGCGGCGGCGAGAAGGCAATGATGTCGCCGGTGATGCGGGTCATCAGCCCCCTCTCGAAACAGTCGACGAAGACGTCATAGGCGCGGGTGCCGGGAGCGCCGTCGCGTGGGCTGAGCTCGATGCCGGCAATAAGGCCGATGGTACGGATATCGACGACATTCGGCAGGCCTTTGAGCGAATGCATCGCCGCATGCCAGTCCTCCTGCAGCGCGGCGGCGCGCGTCATCAGGCCTTCGTCGCGATAGATGTCGAGCGTTGCAATGCCGGCGGCGCAGGCGGCCGGATGGCCGGAATAGGTGTAGCCGTGGAAGAGTTCAATCTGGCCTTCCGGTCCATGCATCAGTGCGTCGTGGACGTTGCGGCGGACGAAGACCGCACCCATCGGTATCGCGCCGTTGGTGAGGCCCTTGGCGGTGGTGACGATATCCGGAGTCACGCCGAAATAATCGGTCGCGAAGGCGGCGCCAAGGCGGCCGAAGCCGGTGATCACCTCGTCGAAGATCAATAGGATGCCGTTCCTGTCGCAGATTGCCCGCAGCCTTTCGAGATAGCCCTTCGGCGGGATAAGTACTCCGGTCGAGCCGGCGACCGGCTCGATGATGCAGGCGGCGATCGTCTCGGCGCCGTGCAGCGCCACCAGCCTTTCGAGATCGTCGGCGAGCTCGGCGCCATGTTCCGGCTGGCCCTTGACGAAGGCGTTCTTCGCAAGGGCATGGGTGTGGCGCAGATGATCGGAACCGGGGAGCTGCGGGAAGACGCGGCGGTTGTTGACGATGCCACCGACGGAAATGCCGCCGAAGCCGACGCCGTGATAGCCGCGCTCACGGCCGATGAGCCGGGTCCGGGTGCCCTGGCCAATAGAGCGCTGATAGGCGAGCGCGATCTTCAGGGCGGTGTCGACCGATTCCGAGCCGGAGCCGGTGAAGAATATGCGGTCGAGCTTGGCATCGGGGCCACCGGGGGCGACTTCGGCGAGCCGCTCGGCGAAATCGAAGGCGATCGGATGGCCCATCTGGAAGGAGGGGGCATAGTCCATCGTCGACAGCTGCCGCTCGACGGCGGCGGCGATCTGCCGGCGACCGTGGCCGGCATTGACGCACCAGAGCCCGGCGGTGCCGTCGAGAATCCTGCGGCCGTCGATGCTGGTGTAATGCATGCCCTCGGCCGAGGCGAGCAGGCGGGGTGCCGCCTTGAATTGGCGGTTGGCAGTGAAGGGCATCCAATAACTGTCGAGAGTCGGGGTGTTGGGTTTGTTGTGCGCGTTCATGGCATCCTCCTGTCCGATTTCGCGATAGACGCCATGATTTGAATGCCCGAACAAGTCCTTTTCTTCGCCTATCTAAGCCATTGTATTTTCTGACAGTGGACTGATAGAGTTTCGATATTCCGAACAAGATCAACACGGGATTTGCGATGAGCGTCGATATCGGCAACCGGCTGCGCCATGTGCGACTGATGCACAATCTCTCCCAACGCGAACTCGCCAAGCGCGCGGGCGTCACCAACTCCACAATCTCACTGATCGAATCCAACGCCTCCAATCCGTCGGTCGGCGCCTTGAAGCGCATCCTGGACGGTATTCCGATAGGGCTTGCGGAGTTCTTCTCCTTCGAGCCGGAAAGGCCGCGTAAGGCCTTCTACGCGGCGGGGGAATTGGTGGAGATCGGCAAGGGGCCGATTTCCTATCGCCAGATCGGTGACAATCTCTTCGGCCGCAGCCTTCAGATTCTGAAGGAGTGCTATCAGCCGGGTGCGGACACCGGCAAGGTGCCGCTGGTGCATGAGGGCGAGGAGGGCGGCATCGTGCTCTCCGGGCGGCTGGAGGTAACGGTCGATGACGAGCGGCGCATCCTCGGGCCGGGCGACGCCTATTATTTCGAAAGCCGGCGCCCGCACCGCTTCCGCTGCATCGGGCCGGTGCCTTGCGAGGTGATCAGCGCCTGCACGCCGCCGACGTTTTGAATTCGCGCCTCGACGGGGGGAAGGCTCTTCGCTGCATCCCGCTGCGAGAAAATGCGCTTTCGGGGATGACAAACTGGCTTCATTGGTGTATGTGCCGGCCGGTTCGGGTTCCTGCCCGTCGACCACCAACAAAGAATGGCGAAACCGCTCCTGCCCAATGGGTAAGGTCCTAAGGAAAACCGACAGGCCGGTCGAGAGCGCTCTGGCTGTTTCAGAAGAAAGCAAAGGTTACACTGATGAACATCATCCAGCAGCTGGAAGCCGAACAGGCCGCCAAGATCGCCGCCAAGCGCACGCTTCCCGAATTCTCCGCCGGCGACACCGTCCGCGTAAACGTCCGCGTCGTCGAAGGCAACCGTACCCGCGTCCAGGCTTACGAAGGCGTCTGCATCGCCCGCTCCGGCGGCGGCATCAACGAGAGCTTCACCGTCCGCAAAATTTCCTATGGCGAAGGTGTCGAGCGCGTCTTCCCGGTTTACTCCCCGCTCGTCGAGAGCGTTGAAGTCGTTCGCCGCGGTAAGGTCCGTCGCGCCAAGCTCTACTACCTGCGCGATCGTCGCGGCAAGTCGGCGCGTATCGTCGAGAACACCGGCACGCGCGCCCGCAAGCTGAACGAAGCGGAGCGTCAGGCCGTCGCCGACGAAAAGGCACGCATCGAGGCTGAAAAGGTCGCAGCCGCCCAGGCGCTGGCCGCCGAGAAGGCAGCCGCCGAAGCCGCTGAGGCACAGGCAGCGGAAAACGCCGCAGAATAACAACTTTCGTTCTTGGAATTGACAGGAAGGCGGCTCAGGCCGCCTTTCTTTTTCGACTTGCCGCAGAAAACGTGCAGCGAATCCGGTACTTAACCGAGGTCGCGGCTCGCCCGTGAATTTGACCTGTGGCTTGTATTCCCGTGAAATTTCGTGACATCTTCTGTCGCCACAAATTTCCAGGAGTTTTTCCATGACAATCCGCCGCCATGTGCTCGCGGGCATAGCCGCCCTCTTCCTTCCCTTCGCCTCCTCCGCCCCCGCAACGGCGAGCGAACTGCCGGATCTCGGCGGCAGGACTGTCGTCGTCGCGACCGAGAACGCCTATCCGCCGCTGCAATTCGTCGACCCGAAAAGCGGCGAGGCAGTTGGCTGGGAATATGACGCGATGAACGAGATCGCCA
>JAPSJG010000112.1 GCA_031178305.1 Sinorhizobium sp. | reverse complement strand
GGCCGGCGCTTCCATATGCGGTACGAAGGTGGCTGGTCGCGTCGACGACGAACCCACAATTAGAAATCGGTGGTCATAGAGACCTTCACGGTCAGCGGCGCACCCTGCGACAGCGTGCCGAAGCTCGCGACGCCGGACCAGTAGTCGAGGTCGAAGACGTTCTCGACGTCGGCACGGAAGGTGACCGGCCTCTCGTTGATCTCGGTCAGATAGCGCGCGCCGAGGTCAAGCCGCGTCCAGGAGGGGATTTCCTGTGTGTTTGCCCTGTCGGCAAATTGCTCGTCCGTGTGGATGACATTGCCGGCGAGCGTTAGGCCGGGCAAGAAGGGCGTATCCCACTCCGCTCCCAGATTTACCTGCAGCGAAGGCACGCCGATCGGGGTATTGCCGCGCTCAGTGTCGACACTCGTTTTTGTGATCTCGCCATGAATGAAGGTCACGCCGCCGAGTACTCGGATCTCGGGGGTCACTTCGCCGAACACGTTCAACTCTACCCCCCGGTTGCGCTGCTCGCCGCCTTCGACGAAGACGCCGCTACGGAGCACACCGAAAGGCTTTTCGATCTGGAACGCGCTGACGGTCACCGCCACGCGCCCGAGATCGATCTTGGTGCCGATCTCGTACTGCCTCGACCGGTAGGGCGAAAGCGTTTCGCCTTCATTGACGGCTCCACCTGGTGCGGTGTCGCCGACGCTCAGGCCCTCGACATAGTTGGCGTAGAACGCGACATTCTCCCACGGCTTCACCACGATGCCCGCGAGCGGTGTCAATGCACTCTCATCGGAAGACGAGGAAACCGCACCGGTCGTGGTGTTGTAATTTTCGGTGTCGATGTGCTGCCAGCGTCCGCCCAAAGTCAGTTGCACGCGTTCGTCGAGCATCGACATGGTGTCGGAAAGCGCGAAACCGTAGAAAACGTTTTCGGAGAGCCTCGGCACATGCGTCGGCTGCGGCACGTCCTGCTCGGGGCGAGGAAGGGGGTCGAAGATATTGGTGGCCTGAAGCGTTCCGGAGTTCGAACCACGGGCGAGGCGCTGCTGAAGACCGCTGACCTGGAATGTGACCGCGTGATCGATAGCGGCCGTCTCGAACTCGGCGCGCACGCCCGTCTCGGCCGTTAGCCGGTCGACATCGAAAATGAAGTTTTGCGGCGTGACGCTGACGTCGCCTGCGGAATTAAGAAGCCATGGCGTGCCGAAGAGCCGCTCGACGCGCGAATTCCCACCGCCGACGGCTGCGAACACGGTGACGGCGTCGCTCACGTCATATTCGACCCGCCCCAACCAGGACAGGTCGTCAGTCCTCGCCCATTCCCACGGCTCCTGAATATTGGAGCGACCATCCGGCGCGTCGGGAAGTTCAAAGCTGCCAAAGGGGAAGAATGGCCGCAGCGGCGCGTCGATATCCTGCCGTTGCCCGATGACATCCAGCGTTGCCCTGAAGCCTTCGCCCTCGTAGTCGAGCGCGAGGGAGCCGACCGCCACGTCGAGTGACTGGTTGTCGATCGCCGTGTCGCCGCCGTGATAACTGCCGTTGAAGCGAACGCCGAACTGCCGCTCATCGCCGAACCGGCGGCTGACGTCGACGTGGGCCCCGCCGTAAAGATCCGAAGCATAGTCGGTCGTCACTCGGGTCAGGTCGACGTCGGACGCGCGCTTCGGCACGATGTTGATGGTGCCACCGACGCTGCTGTTCGGCGAGATGCCGTAGAGGAGTGCCGTCGGTCCTTTGAGAACCTCGACGCGTTCGATATAGTCCGTAAACAGGCGGTAGGTCGGAGCGACACCGAAGACGCCGTCAAAGGCGACTTCGCCGAAGTTCCCCTCGTTCAGGGGAAAGCCCCGGATATAGAAGGAGTCCAGCATGCCGCCGGATGCGTGCGTGCTTCTCACCGAGGGGTCGTTGGCCAGGACGTCGGCCACGGTCGTCGCATTCTGGTTTTCGATCGTCTCTGCCGTGTAGCTGGTGATGTTGAACGGCGTATCCATGAAGTCGAGGTTACCGAGCAGGCCCACGCGACCGCCACGCGCCACCTGCCCCCCCGGGTATTCTTCCGGCTCAGTGCCTATCGTTGCAGTCGAGGTGCCCGCCTTGACTTCGAGACGCTCCAACACCGTTGCATCTTGCGCCAATGCGGCGCGGCTTACGGTCGCCAGCAGAACAGCCAGCAGTCCAACACGCAGTTCCATACACAGCCCCCTTTAAGAACCAATAACCAAGACAGCCGGCTCGCTTTGCAGGGAGCTGAGTGCGTTGGCACAAAGGGGTGTTAGATAACTTGATTTTTTCTGTCAACAAATAGAGCGCATAGTTTGATGGTTACTCACTGGCACACTGAATGTGAGTGCGCCCGTGGGCTGCCATCTGCTTACAAAGCTTCGCGCGACATCTGTGACCTGGCCGGAAGTTACGTCTCGATGCGGGCTCCGCTGCGACGGAGAATAAGCGGGTTTTCAGTCTGACTGTTTTGTGGCCTTGGATGCCTTCTCGCTTCGGTCGGAAACCGGTACTTTGGCTCCGGTGCCAAGCGTCGGATTTTTACCAGTAGATTCGGTCCCGCAGGCGCGTCCACAGACTCGTCGCATTGAACGTCCATTCCTGCTGCGATTGGCCGGGCCCGGAAATGCGACCTAGTTCTTCGAAGAGTTCGAGTGCGTCCGCGCGTTTCTGGTCGACGTAACCGGCGCGGAGCTTCGTTGCCAGCGCATCGCGCTCCGCATCCGGCGGGAGCCGCGCGCCTGTGATGATGGCGGACCAGCTGCGCTCCTTGTAGAAAAGCTTGGCCGCGGCCTGCGCGACAGCTGCCGCGTGCTCAGCCGCAATCGTTCGCCGTTCGGAGAGGCGCCGCAGCGTCGCCCGGACATTGACGAGGGGAAGGGTGAGCGGCGCATAGCCAAGCTCCTCCGGCGCGTGCAGGAGCGCCACGTCGGAATCGTCCTCGGTCTCGCCCGTGGCATATTGACGATAGATCGCGCCGATCCCGACCATGCCGAACGCATCGCACTCGGCGGCACGCAGGGCTCCCATGCTTGCCGCGCCAAGGACCGTTACGCCCTCGGACAGAGCGAACAATATCTCCTTGTGCCAGACCGGCGGGACATGCTCGAAATTGCCGTCGATCAGGCCGATCGCGTTGGCGCCGTCGCGCACGGCTCGAAGAATGTCCCCCTGGGTAGCGGGCGGGCGGACTAAAATTGCCCCGCCGGCGATCTCCGCCGCGTCGGGCACCGTCGGGCCGACGAAGACCACTCTCATGCGGGCTGCGGGTTCATGGAGTATCAGCCGCGCGCAACGGCGCAATAGGACACGTCAGCCATGCAGCGACTCGGCATGGCGGGCTTCGAATGGTATCGCCTGTTCCGCCTCCGGCGTGCGCGCCATGGCGGCAACGAGCGATATGATCCTCTTCCGCAAGAGCGGATCGGCGATCTTCAGGAAGGCCCTGTTGAGAGCAATGCCTTCCTTCGAGGCGACGAAAGATGAAATTTCCTGCGACTCGTGGATGTCTGCTGCGGCCTCGCGCAGTTCGGCCTTGTCGTCTTCCTGGAAGAAGAAGCTCGGGTGAACGCCGAGGATATCGGCGATCGCCTGCAGCCGGCTTGCGCCAATCCGGTTCGTGCCCTTCTCGTATTTCTGCACCTGCTGGAAGGTGATGCCCAGGCCATCGGCAAGTTTCTCCTGGCTCAGTCCGATCAACAGTCTGCGCATTCGCACACGCGAACCGACGAAAACGTCAATCGGATTGGGATCCTTCTTCATATGCTATTCTCCTCGGGTTCCACATTCGTTGCTTGCTTATAATTTTGCTTGAACACGGGAAGCGATGCAATCTTTGCGAGCCATTTTCCGCAGTGGAATGCACTTTTTCCTCGCCTTCGGCCAGTGTTATTGCCCGAAGCCAATGCCATGCTGCCGTCGCCGAGGGGATCGGGCCGTAATGGGCGTCGCCCCGCGCAAGTCGGGGCCGTTTCCGATTTTGATTCGCATTGGTTCCTCATGGGCCAATGTAACAAGTTTCAAGGTGCGTAACGAAAAATCAGATGCCCTGGTTGCCGGGACGAGTGAGGGCGCCACGGCATTGCCCGCGCTCGAAAGCATTGTTCTGCCATTCGCGTCCGCCTCAACTTTAGAGATCGTGCTTGGGCGGCCGGCTCTTTGGAAGGAAATTAGCCGGCGGCGATGTTATCGTTCGCGATAAAGCCGTGCGGCGGTATCATGCTGCCCGAGCACTCTGGATTGCCGCACGGTCCGGCTGATCGACGATGAGGAGATCGTCCACCGGCCAATGGAGGAGGACGGGATGTTCCAAGGTGGATTGAACTTCGCCCTTGGCGAGGACATCGACGCGCTGCGCGAGAGCGTGCGCCGCTTTGCGGTCGAGCGAATTGCGCCGCTCGCCGACGAGGCGGACCGCAACAACGCCTTTCCGGCGCCGCTCTGGCAGGAGATGGGTGAGCTTGGGCTGCTCGGGATCACGGCAGACGAGGACTATGGCGGCGCCGGGCTCGGCTATCTCGCGCATTGCGTGGCCATGGAGGAGATCAGCCGCGCCTCCGCCTCGGTGGGCCTTAGCTATGGCGCCCATTCCAATCTCTGCGTCAACCAGATCAACCGCAACGGCAATGCGGCGCAGAAGGCGCAACATCTGCCGAAGCTGATTTCGGGCGAGCATGTCGGGGCGCTCGCCATGTCGGAGCCCGGCGCCGGCTCGGACGTCGTCTCGATGAAGCTTAAGGCCGAGAAACGCGGCGTACGCTATGTGCTGAACGGCAGCAAGATGTGGATCACCAACGGACCCGACGCCGATGTTCTGGTCGTCTATGCGAAGACCGACCCGACTGCCGGTCCGCGCGGCATCACTGCCTTCATCGTCCAAAAGAGCTTTCCCGGCTTCACGCCCGGCCAGAAACTCGACAAGCTTGGAATGCGGGGGTCCAATACCTCCGAACTGATTTTCAAGGACTGCGAGGTTCCCGAAGAGAACGTACTTGGCAAGGTCGGCGAGGGTGTCAAGGTGCTGATGTCCGGCCTTGATTACGAGCGGGTCGTGCTTTCGGGAGGCCCGCTCGGCATCATGGCGGCTTGCCTCGATGTGGTCGTCCCCTATCTCCACGAGCGCAAGCAGTTCGGCCAGTCGATCGGCGAATTTCAATTGATGCAGGGCAAGCTCGCCGACATGTACGTGACGATGAATGCGGCTCGCGCCTATGTCTATGCCGTGGCGGCCGCCTGCGATAGCGGCGAGACGGCGCGCAAAGATGCCGCCGGATGCATCCTTTACGCTGCCGAGAGGGCAACGGCGATGGCGCTCGAGGCGATCCAGGCGCTCGGCGGCAACGGCTATACCAACGACTATCCGGCCGGCCGGCTGCTCCGTGACGCCAAGCTCTACGAGATCGGCGCCGGCACGAGCGAGATCCGGCGGATGCTGATCGGGCGGGAGCTCTTTGCCGAGACGAAGTAGAAGAGGGCGGAGCGGTTGGACAAAGGGCTGGGGGAACCATGACAATATTGCGATCGCACATTTCGCCCTCCTCGGAGGAGTTCAAGGCAAACCGCGCCGCGATAGCGGAAGCGATGTCGACGGTGGAGGAGGCAGTGCGGCTCGCCGCCGCCGGAGGCGGGGAGCAAGCGCGTGATCGTCATGTCAGTCGCGGCAAGCTCCTGCCGCGGGACCGGGTTGCTAACCTCATCGATCCGGGCACGCCCTTTCTCGAAATCGGCGCCACGGCCGCTCACGGCATGTACAACGGCGATGCGCCGGCGGCAGGCCTGATCGCCGGCATCGGCCGCGTTTCCGGCCGCGAATGCATGGTCGTCTGCAACGATCCGACCGTCAAAGGCGGCACCTACTATCCGATGTCGGTCAAGAAGCATTTGAGGGCACAGGAGATCGCCGCGGAAAACCGGTTGCCTTGCGTCTACCTCGTCGATTCCGGCGGTGCGAACCTGCCGAATCAGGACGAGGTCTTTCCCGGCCGCGATCACTTCGGCCGCATCTTCTACAACCAGGCGAACATGTCGGCGGCCGGCATTCCCCAGATCGCGGTGGTCATGGGTTCCTGCACGGCGGGCGGTGCCTATGTGCCCGCCATGTCGGACGAGACGATTATCGTCGAGGGCCAGGGCACCATCTTCCTGGGCGGCCCGCCGCTCGTCCGCGCGGCGACGGGCGAGGTGGTTTCGGCCGAGGATCTCGGCGGCGCCGACGTGCATACGCGCCTCTCGGGCGTCGCCGATCACCTCGCGCGGGACGACGCACATGCGCTGGCGCTCGCCCGCCGCGTGGTTTCGGCCCTCAATCGCGAGAAGCCGTCTACGGTGGAACTGCGCGAGCCGGAGCCGCCACTCTACGATCCGGATGAAATCTCCGGTATCATTCCCGCCGATCTCAGGACACCCTACGAAATCCGCGAGGTCATCGCCCGTATCGTCGACGGCTCCCGCTTCGACGAGTTCAAGGCGCGTTTCGGCACCACGCTCGTCTGCGGCTTTGCTCATATCCACGGCATGCCCGTCGGCCTCGTCGCGAATAACGGCGTTCTGTTCTCCGAGTCGGCGCTGAAAGGCGCGCATTTCGTCGAACTCTGCGCCCAACGCAGGATCCCGCTCGTATTCCTTCAGAACATCACCGGGTTCATGGTCGGGCGCAAATACGAGACCGAGGGTATCGCCAAGCACGGCGCCAAGCTGGTGACGGCGGTCGCGACCGTGAATGTGCCGAAGATCACCCTCCTCGTCGGCGGCTCCTTCGGCGCGGGCAACTACGGCATGTGCGGACGGGCTTTCTCGCCGCGTTTCCTCTGGACCTGGCCGAACAGCCGCATCTCGGTCATGGGCGGTGAGCAGGCGGCGGGCGTGCTCTCGACTGTGCGCGGGGAGGCATTGAGGCGAGCGGGCACGCCCTGGAGCGAGGAGGAGGAGGCGCGGTTTCGCAAACCCGTGCTCGACCTCTTCGAGCGGCAGAGCCATCCGCTTTACGCATCGGCGCGCCTTTGGGACGACGGCGTCATCGATCCGCGCAAAACCCGCGAGGTGGTGGCACTGTCGCTCTCGGCCGCGCTCAACGCGCCGATCGAGGAGACGCGGTTCGGTTTGTTCAGGATGTGATCCGGCAAGGGATGGGGGCTTTAGATGAAGCGGGACAATATCAATGCCCTGAGCGCGCCACAGCCACGCGGCGGCTATTCGCAGGCGGTCAGCATCGAGAGTTTCCGGCGCCTGCTTTTCATCAGCGGCCAGGTCCCGATGAATTCCGACGATGTCGTGCCGGAGGGGTTCGAGGCGCAGGCGCGCCAGGTCTGGCTGAACGTGGATGCGCAATTGAAGGCCGCCGGCATGTCGAAGACGGATATTGTCAAAGTGACGACCTATCTTGCCGACAGACAGCACGTGATCGAGAACCGGGAGATCCGCAACGAGTATCTCGGCGCGCTGGCGCCGGCGATGACGGTCGTGGTTACCGGCATATTCGATACCGCTTGGCTGCTCGAAGTCGAAGTGATGGCGGCTGAGTGAAGCGGAAGAGAGGGCCATGTTTTCGAAGCTCCTGATTGCCAATCGCGGCGAGATCGCCTGTCGCGTCATCCGCACCGCCCACCGGCTCGGTATCGGCACGGTCGCGGTCTATTCCGATGCGGATGACGAGTCGCTGCACGTGGCGCTCGCCGATGAAGCGATCCGGATCGGACCGGCGCCGGCCGCAGAGAGCTATCTATCAATCGAGCGGATCATCGCGGCGGCGAAGAGTGCCGGTGCGGACGCGATCCATCCTGGCTACGGTTTTCTCTCGGAGAATGCCGAGTTCGCCGAGGCGGTCGGGGCGGCCGGCATGGTCTTTGTCGGACCGTCGGCGGACGCGATCCGAGCCATGGGCTTGAAGGACGCGGCCAAGTCGCTGATGGAGCGCGCCGGCGTTCCGGTCGTGCCGGGCTATCATGGCGAGGCGCAGGATGCGGACTTCCTCACGGCCCGGGCGGCCGACATCGGTTATCCGGTGATGATCAAGGCGCGCGCCGGCGGCGGCGGCAAGGGCATGCGTCGCGTCGAAAGGCAGGAGGATTTCGCGCAGGCGCTCGAGGCGGCGCGGCGCGAAGCGCAGGCCGCCTTCGGCGACGGTGCGGTGCTGATCGAGAAGTACCTCACACGGCCACGCCACATCGAAGTTCAGGTCTTCGGCGATCGCCACGGCAATGTCGTGCATCTCTTCGAACGCGATTGCTCGCTGCAGCGCCGCCACCAGAAGGTGATCGAGGAGGCCCCGGCGCCCGGCATGACCGCCGAAGTGCGCCGTGCCATGGGTGACGCAGCGGTCAGGGCGGCGCAGGCGATCGGTTATGTCGGCGCCGGCACGGTCGAATTCATCGCAGACGTTACGGATGGGCTTTGGCCGAACCGGTTCTATTTCATGGAGATGAATACCCGGCTGCAGGTGGAGCATCCCGTGACGGAGGCGGTAACCGGTCTCGATCTCGTCGAATGGCAATTACGCGTCGCCGCCGGCGAGCCTTTGCCGAAAAGGCAAGCCGAGATCGTCATCAGCGGCTGGTCGTTCGAGGCGCGGATCTATGCGGAAGACCCTGCCAAGGGATTTCTGCCCGCGACCGGGCGATTGAACCACCTGAGCTTTCCGGATGAAAATGTGCGGATCGACTCCGGGGTTCGAGAAGGCGATATGATAACGCCCTACTACGACCCGTTGATCGCCAAGCTGATCGTCCGTGCCGCCAGTCGGTCTGCGGCGCTCGCCCGGCTGCAGAAAGCGCTTATGGAATGCCGTATCGGGGGTATAGCGACCAATCTCGCCTTCCTCGTCCGATTGACGGAGGAGCATGATTTCCGCTCGGCCAGGGCGGATACGGGGCTCATCGACCGGCAGATCGAGCAGTTGGCGGCGCCGGCCATTCCCGACGACGAGGCGCTGGCGCTGGCGGCGATCGTTTCAACCGGCGTTCTTCAGCCGGTGGCGTCGAAGGATCCATGGGCCTCGCTCGGCTACTGGCAGATCTGGGGCGACGCCGACCGGACGGTCACGGTCGACCATGTCGGCGGGCGCTCCGTGGTGACGCTGAAAGCGCGAGGGCGCGACCAGTTCGCCGTTCATGCGGGCGCAAGCACGCTGCCAGTTCTGGTGTTGGAGCGTTCCCAGAACGGGTCAAGGCTCGAAGTCGCCGGGCGGCGGCGGCGGGTTCGATTCGTCCGGCAGGGCGATGCCTTGACCCTGTTCCTCCACGGCCAGACTCTGTTGTTCCACCTCCCGGACCCGTTTGCCGGCGAGCATGGCGGAGAAGCGGCGGATGACGAGCTTATCGCGCCGATGCCGGGACTCATCAAACTCGTGCGCGTCGGCGCAGGCGAAGCCGTCGCCAAAGGCCAGCCCCTCGTCGTCATGGAGGCGATGAAAATGGAGCTGACCCTCTCCGCAACGCGCGAAGGCAGAATTGCAAGCGTGCATGTGGCGGAGGGTGCGCAAGTCAGTGAGGGCACGGTGCTGGTCACGCTGCACGAGGAGGCCGCGCAATGATTTCCGAGGAATGCGAGCAGGTCACCATCGTCGAAGTGGCGCCGCGGGACGGGCTTCAAAACGAGGCTCGACTAGTGGATACGGCCGACAAGATCAGGCTCGTCGATCTGCTCTCCGATTGCGGTTACGAGCGGATCGAGGTGACGAGCTTCGTCAGCCCCCGCTGGGTGCCGCAAATGGCCGATGCGCCGGCCGTGATGGCGGGCATTGCGCGGCGTTTCGGCACGCGCTACGCAGCGTTGACGCCCAATATGCGAGGTTTCGAAGCGGCGGTCGCTGCCGGCGCCGACGAGGTGGCGATTTT
>JAPSJG010000111.1 GCA_031178305.1 Sinorhizobium sp. | reverse complement strand
AACGTCGATACGCTCGCAGTAAACGCCTTTCTGCGAAAAAGCGGTTTTGCGACCGGACTCGATGAGGAGAGGCTCGAGCGCGCCGCATCCTTCGCCCGGTCCTTGAGGAGTACGGGATGAGCTACAAGACGATTTGCCATACCGTCGACGGACGCGGTGTCGCCCGGCTGACGCTCGCCCGTCCGGAAAAGCACAATGCCCTTTCCGCCGCGATGATAGGCGAACTCACGGATGCGGCCGCTCGGCTGGGCGCCGATCAGACGGTACGGGCGGTCGTTCTCGATGCCGAGGGGAAGAGCTTCTGCGCAGGCGGCGATCTCGAGTGGATGCGCGAGCAGTTCGGCGCCGACAGGCAGACACGGATCGCCGAAGCAAGGCGACTGGCCATGATGTTCAAGGCGCTGAACGACATGCCGAAACCGCTGGTCGCGCGCGTGCATGGCAATGCCTTTGGCGGCGGCGTTGGGTTGATCAGCGTCTGCGACGTCGTGATTGCCGCGGAGGGCGTGACGTTCGGTCTGACGGAAACGCGGCTCGGGCTGATCCCGGCCACCATCAGTCCCTATGTCGTCGCCCGCATTGGCGAGGGCAGGGCACGGCCGCTCTTCATGTCGGCGCGGCTTTTCGACGTGCTGGAGGCGAGGGCCTTAGGGCTGGTGACGGCGGTGGTCGCCGCCGACCAGTTGGACGCTGCCATAAAGGCGGAAGTGGCGACTTATTTTGCCGCCGCCCCCGGCGCCGCGGGGCGGGCCAAACGGCTAGCGCGGTCGCTCGGTGCTCCCATCACCGATGCCGTCATTGCCGCAACGATCGAGCAGCTTGCCGACACCTGGGAAACGGACGAAGCGCGGGAGGGCGTCCGCGCCTTCTTCGACCGCCGCGAACCGTCCTGGCGCACCTGATTGCTGCTTGAAGTGGGCAGGTTTTGATCTTACTTTAATAGTCAACTGATCAAACCAGGTCCGAGATTTGCCCATGATGGCTGTCGATTTCGATATTCCCGCGGCGCGGTTCGGCGAAGGCCATTCCCCTTACCTTTCGGCACGCCTCGTCGCCGACCGGCTGGGCGTAACTCTTGCCGAACTCGCCAAGCTGATCGGCGTCGCCCGTAATACGCTGACGGCCAAGTCCGGCGCGCGCAAGGTCGACAATGCCTTGAGCAAGGTAGTCCGTATTCTTGCGATGGCCTCCGAGATGGCCGGCGACGAGGCCCGCGCCGTCATCTGGTTCAAGCACCAGCCGATTCCCGGCTGGGCCGGCAAGACGGCCTATGATCTGGTCGGCGAGGGCAAGGCCGACAAGGTGCTTGCCTATCTCGAGTCCGTGCGTGCCGGCGTCTATTCCTGATGGAGCCAGCCGAGCCGGTGGAGCTCTGGCGGGCTTTCGTGCCGCGCTGGGCGCATATGCCGCTTTCCGGCGACGGCGCCGCCCGCTTCGGCGGTCGATGGAATCCGATCGGCACGCCGACGATCTATGCCGCGCGCGAACTTTCGACCGCCTGGGCGGAATACAATCAGGGCTTCGTCCAGCATCCGGCGCTCATCGTGAGGCTCGAACTGAGGGATGCGACACTCGCGGACCTGACCGACGCCGGCGTGATCGCCGAGCTTGGGCTTGAGGAGAGCATTCACCGCCGCGAATGGCGCGATGAGCTCGATCAGGGCATGGTGCCGGCGACGCACAAGGTGCAGTCCGATCTTGTCGACTGCGGATTTCACGGCGTGATCTACCCGTCCTTCATGTCGCCCGGCGGCACCTGCGTCGCGCTCTGGCGCTGGAACGGCAGGAATGGACCGAAGCTCGACGTCATCGATCCCGAGGGCCGGCTGCCGAAGTCGCCTGCGTCGTGGCTGTAGCGCCGACTGTCCTTTGTTGATCCTCGACTCCCTTTACAGCGCCCTGCTTCCTTCAGACACACAAAGGACGCTCTTTGAATCTACGCGTCGTGCTTTCCGAAAATCGGTTCCGATTTCGGGCCGATGCGCTAGGCGCCCGTCTTTCCCGCCGTCGTCGTCGTCCTCGGGCTTGACCAGGTCAAGCCTGAGAACGACGCTTGGAGAGGGCAGCGGGCGAAAGGGGCCGGGCGAGAATGACGAGGGGGAGAAAGACACTCGTCTGCCGACACAGCGCCCTTCAGGTACCTGTCGGCGCCAGTTCGATGGCTGACGTTTGCGCCTGCACCGACGCCGCAGCCACATCGCTCGCCTCGCGGTAGAGCTTCCATCTGGTCGGCCGGAACGCAACGCGGCTGTGGTCGGTCGATGAGGCGCGCTCCGGAGGCAGTTCGATCTCGACCGAAGGCTGCGTTCCGCCAAGGCTGACTTCCAGGTGCCGCGTGCCCGCCACGCGCCGGCTCGCTGTAACGAGGCCGGCAAGGCAGCCGCCGCAGCCGTCGAGGAGTTCGATATCGTGCGGGCGGAAATAGAGGGTAGCCGGTCCGTCCGGCTCGTTGGCGGCGCGCAGCCCAATCGGTCGGTCCTCGAACCAGATTTCACCGCCTGCGAGCGTGACGTCGAGGCAGTTCGACTGGCCGATGAAACCGTAGACGAAGGGAGAGACCGGGTGATCGTAGATGTCGTCGGGCGTGCCCACCTGTTCGATCGCACCCTTGCTCATCACCACGACACGGTCGGCCAGTTCCAGTGCTTCCTCTTGGTCATGCGTGACGAAGACGGTCGTGTGGCCGGTGCGGTCGTGGATTTCCCGCAGCCACTTGCGCAGTTCCTTGCGCACCTGTGCATCGAGGGCCCCGAAGGGCTCGTCGAGCAGCAGCACGTTGGGCTCGACCGCCATGGCGCGGGCGAGCGCCACGCGCTGGCGTTGCCCGCCGGAAAGCTGGGCAGGATAGCGTTTCTCCAACCCCGAGAGCTGCACCAGTTCCAAAAGGTCGAGTGCCCGCCGGCGGATCTCGGCGGCCGGCGGCCTCCTGTTGGCGGGCCGGACCTTGAGCCCGAAGGAGATGTTGTCGAGCACCGTCATGTGGCGGAACAGCGCGTAGTGCTGGAAGACGAAGCCGATATTTCGCTGCTGCACGCTCTTCTGCGAGGCATCTTCGTTGCCGAAGAAGATCGTGCCTTCGGTCGGGCTTTCGAGACCGGCAATGAGTCTCAGCAGAGTCGTCTTGCCCGAGCCCGAGGGGCCGAGCAGCGCGATCAGCTCTCCGGAGCGGATGTCGAGTGAGACGTCTTCAAGCGCCGGGTAGCGGCCGAATTCCTTGCGTATGTTCTGGACGCGGACTTCCATGATCATGGACCTTTCAATGACTGCGGCTGGCAGCGATCTCGTGGCTGTAGCGGAGTTCAAGCGCCGTTTTCAGGATGAGCGTCACCAGCGCGAGAAGCGCCAGGAGTGCTGCGACCGCAAATGCGGCGACGAAGTTGTACTCGTTGTAGAGGATCTCAACCTGCAGCGGCATCGTGTTCGTCTCCCCTCGGATATGGCCGGAGACGACGGAGACGGCGCCGAACTCGCCCATGGCTCGGGCATTGCAGAGAAGCACGCCGTAAAGCAGGCCCCATTTGATGTTCGGCAGCGTCACATGCCAGAAGGTCTGCCAGCCTGTGGCGCCGAGCGACAGTGCAGCTTCTTCGTCGCTCGTGCCCTGTTCCTGCATCAGCGGGATCAGTTCGCGCGCGACAAACGGGAAGGTCACGAAGACAGTCGCGAGGACAAGGCCGGGCACGGCGAAGAGAATCTGAACGCCGTAGCTCTGGAGGATGGGGCCGAGAGCGTTGTTGGCACCGAATAGCAGCACGAAGACGAGACCCGAAATGACCGGCGAGACCGAAAATGGCAGGTCGATCAGCGTCGTCAGGAAAGCCTTGCCCTTGAACTCGAATTTGGCGATCGCCCAAGCGGCGGCGACGCCGAAGGCAAGGTTCAGCGGAACGGCGATCCCCGCGACCGTCAGCGTCAGCAGGATGGCTGAAAAGGTCTCCGGGTCGCCGAGCGCTGACAGGAACTCGTCCGCGCCTTTCCGGAACGCCTCGATGAAGACGGTGGCGAGAGGCAGAAGCAGGAAAAGACCGACGAAGCCGAGGGCGACAGCGATGAGAGTTGCGCGGGCGAGACGCGTCTCGGAGGTCGCCGCCTTGACGAGATTGGGTAGCGTCGTGTTCGACGCCGAGCCGGTGTCAAGCGCCATTGCTGTATCTCCGTCGGCTCCAGGATTGGATGGTGTTGATAACAAGCAGCATGAGGAAGGAAAGGAACAACATGACGGTGGCGATGGCCGTTGCCGCCGCATAGTTGAACTCCTCCAGCCGGATGACGATCAGCAATGGTGCGATCTCCGACACATAGGGCAGGTTGCCGGCGATGAAGATGACGGATCCGTATTCGCCGACGCCGCGGGCAAAGGCGAGCGCGAAGCCGGTCAGTCCGGCGGGCAGCAGGCCCGGCAGCAGCACCCGCGTGATCGTCTGCAGGCGGTTGGCGCCGAGGGTTGCGGCCGCTTCCTCGACCTCCTTGTCGATCTCTTCCATGACCGGCTGGACCGTCCTGACGACGAAGGGGAGGCCGACGAAGACCAGGGCGACGACTATGCCGGCCGGCGTAAACGCGATCCTGATGCCGAGCGGCTCGAGCAGCGAGCCGATCCAGCCGTTCGGCGCGTAAAGCGTCGTGAGCGCGATGCCTGCGACCGCGGTCGGCAGCGCGAAGGGCAGGTCGACCATGGCATCGATCACCCGCTTGCCCGGGAACCGATAGCGCACGAGCACCCAGGCGAGGATGACGCCGAAGGCAAGATTGACGAGCGCGGCGGCGAACGCCGTGCCGAAGCTGATGGTCAACGCATTCACGGTGCGTTCGTCGAAAGCCAGCGCCATGAAATTCCCCCAGCCGAGGCCGCTGGAGCGCCAGAGCAGGCCGGAAATGGGAATGAGAACGATGAGGGTGAGCCAGGTCAGCGTGACGCCGAGCGCCAATCCGAAGCCCGGAACGACGCTCGGTTGCCGCAACCGCCATCGCATGCGTGCGCGAAGTGCCATGGCTTGTTATCGCCCCGGCTTATAAATCTGGTCGAAAACCCCGCCATCTGCGAAGAATTTCGGCTGGGCTTCCTTCCAGCCGCCGAAGTC
The DNA here is from genome assembly GCA_031178305.1 of Sinorhizobium sp. GTDB lineage: Bacteria > Pseudomonadota > Alphaproteobacteria > Rhizobiales > Rhizobiaceae > Sinorhizobium. The sequence goes on along the minus strand of JAPSJG010000111.1, from coordinate 4,752 downwards.
GTCGATGGTGACGAGCTTCACCTGCGCGAAGCGGGCGATGTCCTCAGGCTCGGCGGCCTCCGGCCTGTAGGGGCGGTAGTAGTGCTTGGCCACGATCTTCTGCCCGGCATCGCTGTAAAGATAGTCGAGATAGGCTTCCGCCACCCTGCGCGTGCCCTTGTTGCCGACATTGCCATCGACCAGCGTGACCGGTGGTTCCGCCTTGATCGAAATCGACGGGGTCACGATATCGAAATTGTCCGGGCCGAGTTCCTCGAGCGAAAGGTAAGCCTCGTTCTCCCAGGCAAGCAGCACGTCGCCAAGGCCACGCTGGACGAAAGTGGTCGTTGCTCCTCTTGCGCCGGTGTCGAGCACCGGAACATGCTTGAAGAGTTCGCCCACATATTCCTGCGCCTTGGCCTCATCGCCATTGTTTGTCGCGCGCGCCCAGGCCCAGGCGGCGAGGAAGTTCCAGCGGGCGCCGCCGGAGGTCTTCGGATTCGGCGTGATCACCTGGATATCGTTGCGGATGAGATCGCCCCAATCCTTGATGCCCTTCGGGTTGCCCTTGCGCACCAGGAATACGATCGTCGAGGTGTAGGGCGCGCTGTTGTTTTCCAGCCGGGATTTCCAATCGACTGGGATCTTGCCGGTTGCAGCGGCGATCGCGTCGATATCGGCTTCAAGCGCGAGCGTCACCACGTCCGCGGCCAGCCCGTCGATGACGGAGCGGGCCTGCTTGCCCGAGCCTCCATGGGAGGTCTGGATCGTCACCGTCTCTCCCGTGTCGGTCTTCCATTTCTCGGCAAAGGCCGCGTTGAAGTCCTTATAGAGCTCCCGAGTCGGATCATAGGACACGTTGAGGATCGTCGTTTCGGCTCGCGCGAGGCCGATGGAGCCAAGCTGCATGCTTCCGACCACAAGCGCTAGTTTCAGAATTCCGGCAAATCCATTCGAGCTCATCTCGACCTCCATTGTTTGCCGGATAAACTATCAATTTAGTAGACTATCGGAAGGCAAGCCATGACGCGGCGGCCGCCGTTTGTGAAAACTTCTGTCCTGCTTTTCAGGATTTGCGGAAATTCCTTACCTGCTCCCGGCCGAGTCGAGCCGGGCAGATCGGTGGCAATACGGCATGTCGGGGGGCGCCAACATCCTCAAGTTCGCGGGGCTGCGCCTTTGTGAAGTGACGGGTCAACCAAAATCCTAGAGGACCCGGCCACGCGCCGCCACGGTCCATTTTTCCTTCGGAGTGCCGCCTTCGAGGATGTGCACGGCATCGACCATGTTGGTGACCACACAGGCATGGTTCGGTACGATGCGGACCTGCTGACCGACGACCAGGTCGATGGCCTCGTCCGAGACGAGGCGGCCGTGCTCCTCGGAAAGCTGGTCGATGCGGATATCGTCGCGTCCGAGAACATGCCCGTAGCCGGTGAGGCCAAGAAGGTCGGACGTCAGCACCTTGCTGCCGGCATCGATGACCGCCCGGTTCATTGCCGGCACGGAAACGACGGTCGCAAGCACGGTCAGCGCGCAGTTCTCCCAACTGGCGACGTCCCGGGCAACGAGCGAGCGGTCGTTGTAGATATAGGTGCCAGGCCGGTACTCGGTCGCGACCGGGGCGTCCGCCGCGTGCATCATGCTTGGCGTTCCGCCCGAGGTGATCGTAGCGACCTCTAGTCCGTCCGCCTCGATCAGCCGTTTCGCCTCGTTCATGAAGGACTGAACCCGCGCCGCTCCGTCGACCGGCGGATATGTCATCAACCCCCCGAAGCGCAGTCCCGGCGCGCCCGCTATCCGGCGGGCGAGATCGGCCGCCCCGGCGGGGGTGGCGACGCCGCAGCGATCCGCGCCGGTATTGCATTCGACGAGCACGGCGAGCGGCTTGCTGGCCTGGGCGAAGTGGGCGGATAATCCGTCGATGATGGTCGTGTTGTCGGCCACGACGCTGAGCACCACCCGCTCGTTGAGCCTTTCGAGCCGCGCGAGCTTTTCCGCTCCGAGGACGTTGTAGGTGATGAGCACGTCCTTGATGCGATCGCTGCCGTCGACCATGGCCTCCGCCTCGGTGACCTTCTGGCAGGTGATGCCGATCGCTCCCGCCTCGAGTTGCAGTTCGGCCATCTGCGGCAGCTTGTGCGTCTTTATATGCGGCCGCACCCGTAACCCGTGCTTGTCGGCATAGGCCTGAAAGGCGCGAATATTCCGCCGGACTATGTCGAGATCGACGAGCACGGCGGGGGTTTCGATCTGCAGAGTCATGCGGCCTCCATTCCTCCTGAAAAGGCGAAGACGGCGAATCTTGCCGATCCCGCTTGACAAGTTATGGACCGAGGCTTCTGATAGGTCAATCCGATATTCGGGACGCATGTCCAATATATTGGACTTAATAATCTACCGGGAACCAAAATGGGGAGATCTCCGATGATGAAGTCATTCACTATGGTCGCGAGCCTCGCGGTCGCCGCGCTGGCCTTGCCCGCTCAAGCGCAGCAGCCCTCGAGCAAACTCGACGAGGTGTTGGCACGCGGCCACCTGATACTCGGCACCGGCAGCACCAACGCGCCGTGGCACTTCAAGAGCGCCGAAGACAAGCTGCAGGGCTTCGATGTCGACATGGGGCGCATCGTCGCCAAGGCGCTGTTTGGCGACCCGGAAAAGATCGAGTTCGTAAACCAGTCGTCGGACGCCCGCATTCCGAACATCACCACGGACAAGGTGGACATCACCTGCCAGTTCATGACGGTGACCGGCGAGCGTGCTCAGCAGATCGCCTTCACCATTCCCTATTATCGCGAGGGCGTCGGCCTGATGCTGAAGGCCGACGGCAAATACGCGGACTACGAGGCACTGAAGGCCGGCGGCTCCTCGGTTACGGTTTCGGTGCTGCAGAACGTCTATGCGGAGGACATGGTGCATGCGGCGCTGCCGGAAGCGACCGTCGACCAGTATGAGTCCCAGGATCTGATCTATCAGGCGCTCGAGTCCGGTCGTGCCGATGCCGCTGCCACCGACCAGTCGTCGCTTGCCTGGTACATGACCCAGAATCCGGGCCGCTATAAGGACGCGGGCTATGGCTGGAACCCGCAGACATACGCCTGCGGCGTCAAGCGTGGCGACCAGGACTGGCTGAACTTCGTCAACACGGCGCTGCACGAGGCGATGACGGGGGTCGAGTTCGACTTCTATGCCAAATCGTTCAAGACCTGGTTCGGCAAGGACCTGACCCCGCCGCAGATCGGCTTCCCGGTCGAGTACAAGTAAGCCCTGTCGTCGGCAGTTCCGCCTGTTGGGCAGGGCTGCCGGCTGCGTTCATCGGATTGGCTTAACCATGAGCTATACATTGAATTTTGCGGCGGTCTGGCGTTCGTTCGACCTTCTGCTCCAGGGACTGGCGCTTAGCCTCGGCCTCGCCGTGGTCGCCATTCTTGCCGGCAGCGTGCTCGGTTTGGTCACCGCCTTCGGCCTGGTGTCGAAGAGCGAAGTTCTGCGCAGACCGGCCGGCCTCTACGTCACGATCATCCGCAACACTCCGATCCTGGTTCTCGTGCTCTTCAGCTATTTCGCCCTTCCTCAACTCGGCATCCGCCTCGGGAAGATCGAGAGCTTCGTCCTGACGCTCGCCGTTTATGCCGGCGCCTATCTCGCCGAAGTCTTCCGGGGCGGCCTGATCGCCGTGCCGCCGGGGCAGCGCGAAGCGGGGCTGGCGATCGGTTTGACCGAGATGCAGATCCGCACCTCGATTATCATTCCGCTGATGTTGCGCAATGTCCTGCCATCGCTCGGCAGCACCATGATCTCGCTCTTCAAGGATACTTCGCTTGCCGCCGCGATTGCGGTTCCGGAACTCACCTTCGAGGCGCGCAAGATCAATGTCGAGACCTTCCGTGTGATCGAGACCTGGATTGTCGCGAGCTGCCTCTATGTTGCAACCTGCTCGCTGCTGGCCGCGCTGATGCGCGCCGTCGAGCGGCGCCTTGCCGTGCCGAGGTGAACTCCATGGATATTGCCTTTCTCGATCAGCTCTGGGCGGCCCGCATCCCTCTCGTCAGGGGGCTCGGCATATCGATTTCCATCTCGCTGCTCTCGATTGCCGTCGGGACGGTGCTCGGTGTTCTTGTTGGCCTGGCGCTCACCTATGGCGCGCGCCCGTTAAACTGGCTTGTGCGCGGCTACACGGATTTCATCCGCGGCACGCCGGTGCTCGTGCTGGTTCTTGCGAGCTATTACGTCTTGAGCACTGTCGGCATCGACCTCGGGCCGTTCCAGGCGGGCGTTCTCGCACTGGCGGTCTTCTGCAGCTCGCATGTCGGCGAACTGGTGCGGGGGGCGCTGCAGTCGATCCCCAAGGGTCAGTCTGAGGCCGCCAAGGCGATCGGACTGACCTTCCCGCAAACCTTCGCCTATGTGCTGGGGCCGCAGGCGTTTCGCCAGGCGTTGCCCGCCTGGGTGAACACGGCGGCCGAGATGGTCAAAGCCTCGACATTGCTTTCGATCATCGGCGTGGGAGAACTGCTCCTGAGCACGCAGGAAGTGATTTCCCGCACCTTCATGAGCCTCGAATTCTATTTCTTCGCAGGCTTCCTCTATTTCGTCATCAATTACGGCATCGAGCGCTTCGGCCGTTACGTCGAGCGCAAGACGGCCGTTCCATCGTGAGGCCTCGATGACCAATCTTCTTGAAATCCGCGACCTTCACAAACGCTACGGCACGGTCGAAGTCTTGAAGGGCGTCGATTGCTCCATGCGGCAGGGCGAGGTGATCAGCAT
>JAPSJG010000548.1 GCA_031178305.1 Sinorhizobium sp. | reverse complement strand
CGCGGCATCTTTACGCGCTCGCCCGCCTGATCCAGCGCCATGCCCGCTTGATCGCGGTGGTCGAAGCGCTCGACAATGGCAAGCCCATTCGCGAGACGCGCGACATCGATATTCCGCTTGCCGCCCGCCATTTCTATCATCATGCCGGCTGGGCGCAGCTGCAGGATACGGAATTCGCCGATCAGGTGCCGGTCGGCGTCGTCGGCCAGGTGATCCCCTGGAATTTCCCCTTCCTGATGCTAGCCTGGAAGATCGCGCCGGCGCTGGCACTCGGCAACACAGTGATCCTGAAGCCGGCGGAGTTCACGCCGCTGACGGCGCTGCTCTTTGCCGAATTGGCGAGCGCGGCCGGGCTTCCGCCGGGTGTGCTGAACGTCGTGACGGGCGAGGGCGAGACGGGTGCCCTGATCGTCGAGCACGAGGATATCGACAAGATCGCCTTCACCGGCTCGACAGAGGTCGGCCGCCTCATCCGGGATAAGACCGCCGGCACCGGCAAGTCGTTGACTTTGGAACTCGGCGGCAAGTCGCCCTTCCTCGTTTTCGACGACGCCGACATCGACGGCGCGGTCGAGGGCGTAGTCGATGCGATCTGGTTCAATCAGGGCCAGGTCTGCTGCGCCGGCTCGCGCCTGCTCGTGCAGGAGGGTGTGGCGCCATTGTTTCACGAGCGCCTGGCGCGGCGCATGGGAACACTTCGCGTCGGGCACCCGCTCGACAAGGCGATCGACATGGCCGCGATCGTCGCTCCGGTGCAGTTGCAGCGCATCGAAGGCCTAGTCGCCCGGGGCGTTGCCGAGGGTGCGACGTTGCACCAGCCGAAGTTCGAGCTGCCGAAGGTCGGCAGCTTCTATCCCCCGACCCTCCTCACAAACGTCCAGCCGACCTCCGTCGTCGCTACGGAGGAGATCTTTGGGCCAGTCGCGGTTTCCATGACTTTCCGCACCCCGGAAGAGGCGATCCAGCTCGCCAATCATTCCCGCTACGGGCTTGCCGCAAGCGTCTGGAGCGAAACAATCGGGTTGGCTCTGCATGTCGCGGCGAAACTTGCCGCCGGCGTCATCTGGGTCAATGCGACCAATCTCTTCGACGCCTCGAGCGGCTTTGGGGGAAAACGCGAGTCCGGCTTCGGCCGCGAGGGCGGCAAGGAAGGCTGCTACGAGTATCTGAAGCCGAAAGCCTGGCTCGGGCGCAAGCTGCGTCGCGAGCCTTCCCAGCCAACCACCAAACCGGTCGCGGGCGATTTCGCCATGCCGACGCTCGACCGCACCGCCAAGCTCTTCATCGGCGGCAAGCAGGCGCGGCCGGACGGGAACTATTCGCGACCCGTGCTTTCGCCCAAGGGCAAGGTGGTCGGCGAGGTCGGCGAGGGCAATCGCAAGGATATCCGCAACGCCGTCGTCGCTGCGCATTCCGCCTCCGCCTGGTCATCGGCGACGGCGCACAACCGCGCGCAAATTCTCTATTATATCGCCGAGAACCTGAGCGCGCGGGCGACGGAATTCGCCGAGCGCATCGCCGCGATGACGGACGCTTCCGCCGCCGGCGCGAAAGCGGAGGTCGAAGCCTCGATTGCGCGTCTCTTCAGCTATGGCGCCTGGGCGGACAAATACGAGGGAACCGTGCACCAGCCGCCCCTGCGCGGGGTGGCGCTCGCGATGCCCGAGCCGCAAGGCGTCGTCGGCGTCATCTGCCCGCCCGAGGCGCCGCTGCTTGGGCTTATCAGCCTCGTTGCGCCGCTGATCGCCGTCGGAAACCGCGTCATCGCCGTGCCAAGCGAACCACATCCACTTGCCGCGACCGATTTCTACTCCGTCCTCGAAACCTCCGACGTCCCGGCCGGGGTCGTCAACATCGTCACCGGCTCGGCCATCGAGCTTGCGAAGACGCTCGCAGCCCACGACGACGTCGACGCGCTCTGGGCCTTCGGCTCGCCGGAGCTGTCGATGCTGGTTGAGAAGCTCTCAGTCGGCAATCTGAAGCGCACCTTCGTCGATTATGGCAAGGCGATCGACTGGATGGATCGGTCCGCCGCAGAGGGGCAGGCCTTTCTGCGCCGGGCAGTGGATGTCAAGAATATCTGGATCCCCTACGGCGAGTAGCGACCACTTGCAGGCGTGGAGAAATGCAAACGCCTGTTGACGATGGACGCCAGAAGCGGCCTGATGCCAGGAATGCCTTTGGCTACTGCCGTGGCGCATCGGAGGAGGACAGGAATGCTCAAGAATCTCGACCCAGCCCTTAACGCGGATGTGCTATATGCG
>JAPSJG010000547.1 GCA_031178305.1 Sinorhizobium sp. | reverse complement strand
ATATGCTGCTTGGCGGCAATGCCGCCGAAGAAGTCGCGCTTGGCGGCCGGATCCGTCTCCTCGTTGAAGATCGGCGGGTGGCAGGGATGTGTGACAAAATAGGTCAGGTCCGCGCGTTCCGGCAGATGGCCGGCGAACGGCGCAGCGGCATCGAGGACAACGAGCATGGTGCCCGACTGCAGCTTGTCCACGATTGCGCCAGCAACCTTGCCGATCGCGGTATCCGGAACAGCGAGAATCACGACATCGGCGCCATCGAGGCCTTCATCGGCAGGCACGCAGGCGAGACCGAGATCGTTGGAAAGCCGCTCCTTGCCGGCGTCGCTTACCTCGATATGCCGGACATCGAAGCGTGAACCCTTGAGATTCTTGGCGAGCCGATAACCCATTTTGCCACCGGCACCGAATAGCGCGATCGATGTCATCGAAGACCTCCCTGAACATATTGGCGGCAGTCGATCCGCCCGAAATCTCTTCCGCCGGTTGCCCGGCTGGTCCTTGTATTCCGCAGCTGGTATAATAAGTCAATAAGCATCTTAGATAATATGCAATGGGAACGAATGCCACCCGAGGAGAGAGGATCTGCACGCAGGCGACAAGCAGTTGAAATCCCCCTTGCAGACCAGGCAAATGCAGAAAGCCGAACGTCACTGGACGTTCGGCCCAAAGTCACAGCAAGATGGATATGCTGCGCTTACCAGCGGCGAACGCCGCAAGAATTGTCAGATACGTGCGGCGATCGTCCTTGCGATGAGGGCCAGCGATATGGCGCCAGCATCGGGATGGCCTACGCTGCGCTCGGCAAGCGGACGGGCACGGCCGAGGCGGGGCGCCATAGGTGCGGTCGCCTCTGCGGCCTCCTGACATTTGATGCTGGCTTTCTGCCAGGCTTCCTTAAGGGACAGGCCGTCCGACTTTCCCCTCTCGAGCGTCGAAACAAAGGGAACGAAGGCGTCAACAAGGGTCTTGTCACCCGGCTTCGCCCCGCCGAGACGCATCACGTCATCGAGCGCGATCCGTGCTCCCCGCACGACGTCGGTTGCCTCGAGTGCCTTCTCGTCGGAAAGCGCGGAACTCCAGGAGCGCAGCAGAAGTCCCCAGAGGGCGCCGGAGGTTCCGCCGGCCCGGTCTGCCCAGGCGTCGCCCGCCACGGCGAGCGCGCTCTTCGCGCCGGCACCGCCTTCAACAGCCTGATGGATCGCCTCACGGGCGGCGGTCGCGCCGCGCCGCATGCCCTGGCCATGGTCGCCGTCACCCGCGAGAGCGTCGATCCGGCCGAGTTCGGCTTCCGCTTCGCCCAAGGCTGACACCATGGCGTCGAGCATGCCGGCAAGGCAGTGGGCGCTCTCCTGCGAAGCCGGTGAAGCCGGTCCGAAGGTCGGCGTCTCGTCCGCGGCGCCCTCCTTAAAGGTTGCCAGCTGTGTGCGGAACGTCGCGCCGCGGCGGAAGACCGGCGTTTCGCAAGGCGCCAGCCAATAGCGTTCCAGCTCCTCGTCGAGCCACATCACCGTCAGCGAGCAGCCCTGCATGTCGAGGCTGGTGACATATTCGCCGACCTCGGGCGCGACGAGATCGACACGGGCAGCCTGAAGCCGGCTTTCGACCGCGCCCCACAGCACGAAGAGCTCTTCGTATTTCGTGGCCCCGAGGCCGTTGAGCAGAACGGCGGCACGGCGTGTATCAGACGGGCGCTCGGTCAGGACGGTATCCACCAGCAGTTTCGCCAGCGCACTTGCCGGCACGATTTCCGTATCGCGAATGCCCGGCTCGCCGTGTATGCCGAGCCCGAGCGCCATCATGCCCTTCGGAACGGTGAAGAGCGGATCCGTTGCGCCCGGCAAGGTGCAGCCGCCGAAGGCGACTCCAAAGGAGAAGGTGCGGCTGTTGGCGAGCCGCGTCACGCGTTCAACCTCGTCGATCGACAGGCTCGCCTCTGCGGCGGCGCCCGCTATCTTGAAGACGACGAAATCGCCGGCAATGCCGCGGCGCTGCAAGTGTCGGTGCGCTGGGGCGCTCGCCACATCGTCGGTCACGGTGACGATCCGCACGTCGATGCCTTCCGCCCGCAGCCGTTCCGCCGCGACGCCGAAGTTAAGGACGTCGCCGGCATAGTTGCCGAAGCCGAGAATGATGCCGCCACCGAAATCTGCGGTGCGGCAGACGCGGGCGACCGCCGCCGTGGAAGGCGAGGCAAAGATTTCGCCGGCCACCGCCGCATCCGCCATGCCCGGCCCGACATAGCCGGCAAAGGCCGGGTAATGTCCG
>JAPSJG010000546.1 GCA_031178305.1 Sinorhizobium sp. | reverse complement strand
GCGAGGGCCGCATCATCTTCGACGGCAAGGAACTGCCGAAGGCGCTGAAGGGCCGTACCCAAGAGGAACTGCGCCGGATCCAGATGATCTACCAAATGGCGGATACGGCGATGAACCCGCGCCAGACGGTGCGCGACATCATCGGGAGGCCGCTCTCCTTCTATTTCCGCATGTCCGGCGCCAAGAAGACCGAGCGCGTAAAGGAACTGCTCGACCAGATCGAGATGGGCGCGCGCTTTCTCGACCGCTACCCGGCCGAGCTTTCGGGTGGACAGAAGCAGCGCGTTGCCATCGCCAGGGCGCTTGCCGCCAAGCCCGAGCTCATCCTCTGCGACGAGCCGACCTCGGCGCTCGACCCGCTGGTCGCGGAGGGAATCCTGAATTTGCTTATGAAGCTTCAGGAGGAAACCGCTGTTTCCTATGTCTTTATCACCCACGACATTGCCATCGTGCGAGCGATCGCCGACAGCGTCGCGGTCATGCATCGCGGCCGGGTCGTGCGCTTCGGGCCGAAATCGAAGGTGCTGTCGCCGCCCTTCGACGACTACACCGATCTTCTCCTGAAGTCGGTTCCGGAGATGGAGATCGGCTGGCTCGAAAGGGTGCTGAGAACGCGGCGCATGGTAAGCGCTGGGAATTAGATCACGATGATATTAGGTCGGTTCGACCTCGGATCGAAGGTCACTTCGCTCCGCCTGCGCCCGCTCCTTTGTTAGGATAGAGCCGTGCAGGAGCATCAAGAGGGAGCAATATGGCCGACCGCAACTTCACCGTCATCGAAAACAATTGGATCACGCTCAAGGACGGGACCCGGCTTGCCGCGCGCATCTGGATGCCCGAGGGTACGGAACAGAACCCGGTGCCGGCGGTGCTGGAGTACCTGCCCTATCGCAAGCGCGACGGCACATGCGCCCGCGATGAATCGACCTATCCCGCCTTCGCTGCCGCCGGCATTGCCGGCGTGCGCGTCGACATTCGTGGATCGGGCGAATCCGAAGGGGTTATCGACGGCGAATATACGCCGCGCGAGTTGTCCGACGGATGCGAGATCATCGATTGGATCGCGGCGCAGCCCTGGTCCAATGGGAAGGTAGGCATGATGGGGATTTCCTGGGGCGGCTTCAACTGCCTCCAGGTGGCAGCCCTCAAGCCGCCCGCCCTGAAGGCGGTGATCTCCATCGCCTCGACGGTCGACCGCTACAATGACGACATCCATTACAAGAACGGCTGCCATCTTTCGGCGCAGCTCTCCTGGGCGGCAACCATGCTCGCGTACCAGTCGCGCTCGCCCGACCCGGAACTCGTCGGCGACGGCTGGCGGGCGATGTGGCTGGAGCGGCTGGAAAACGAGCCCTTCTTCCTCGAGGAATGGCTCGAGCACCAGCGGCGCGACGATTTCTGGCGCCATGGCTCGATATGCGAGGATTTCGACAGCTTCCCGGTTCCGGCGCTCGTCATCGCCGGCTGGGCCGACGGATATCGCAACACGCCGCTGAAGGCGATCGAGGGCCTCGGCAACAGGGCCAAGGCCTTGATCGGCCCCTGGGTGCACAAATATCCGCATTTTGCCTGGCCGAAGCCGCGAGCTGACTTCCTCAGCGAGGCGATCCGCTGGTGGAACCATTGGCTGCGAAACGAACCAAATGACGCCGAGCAACTGCCGCAGATGCGCGCCTATATCCTCGACGGGCCGAGGCCGGCGCTCCGCCGCAACGAGGATCCCGGCCGCTGGATCGCCAAGGATGTCTGGTCGGCACCCGAGATGCGCTCCTTCGTCGTTGCGAGCGACGGCAGCCTCGCTACCGGCCCGTCGTCGAAACGAGGCTACGGCGATGTCTATCTGCGCTCGCCGCTCGATACCGGCACGGCCGCCGGCGAGTATTTCACGCTGAAGCCGGACGCAGAGATGGCCGGCGACCAGCGCATCGACGACACTGGCTCCCTCACCTGCGATACGCATCCTTTGCTGGAAGCGCAGGACTATCTCGGCCAGCCGGTCCTCACTCTCGACGTCGCCTGCAATGCTGCGACCGCCAACCTGATCGCCCGCCTCGTCGATATCCACCCGGACGGCACGGCAACCCGCGTCTCCTTCGGCGTCCTGAACCTCGCCCACCGCAACGGCAATGCCAGGCCGGTGCCGATGGAGAAGAATCATAAGACCCGCATCACTCTCGTGCTCGACGTCTGCGGCTATCGTTTCCGTGCCGGTCACCGCATTCGGTTGGCGCTGTCAACGTCCTACTGGCCGATGATCCTGCCGCCCCCGAGC
>JAPSJG010000110.1 GCA_031178305.1 Sinorhizobium sp. | reverse complement strand
TCGGCGGCATTCGCCTCGTCAGCAAATCAGGCGGCCGGTCGGGCGACTATCGGGCGCAGGGAAACCGGCGTTGATGTCGCTGCTCCCGGTCGAAGAAGCCCTGGCGAGGGTTCTTGCCAAGGCTCGGCCGCGTCTGGAAACGGAGCGGCTCCCATTGCACGATTGCCTCGGCCGCGTGCTCGCCGAAGATATAGCGGCGCGGCTTACTCACCCCGCCTTCGATAATTCCGCCATGGATGGCTATGCCGTCCGCCACGAGGACATCGCAGAGACCGGTGCCGAACTTTCAGTCACAGGCCAATCCGCCGCAGGGCGCGGCTTTCGCGGCGAGGTCGGAAGCGGCGAGGCCGTGCGCATCTTTACCGGCGCCCCCCTTCCCGCCGGCGCAGATACCGTCATCCTGCAAGAGGATGTCGAAAAGCTCGAGGGTGGACGCATCCGCACACGCTTTGCGCCTGCAAAGGGGCGTCATATCCGCTTGTCCGGCCAGGATTTCGAAGCTGGCGAGGTGACGCTTGCCGCTGGGAGCGTGCTCGATGCAGGTCGGCTGACGCTGGCCGCCAGCATGAACCACGAGACGCTACCGGTCTTCACGCGTCCGAAGATCGCGATTTTGGCAACGGGCGACGAGCTGTTGCCGCCCGGAAACTCGCCCGGCCCCGATCAGATCATCGCTTCGAACGCGTTCGGGGTTGGCGCGATCGCACGCGAGAGCGGCGCGGACATCCTGGATCTAGGCATCGTTCCCGACGATCGTGAAGCCATTGCGGCCGCCGTTGCCAAGGCGCAGTCCACCAACCCGGAGGTGCTGGTCACGCTAGGCGGCGCTTCCGTCGGCGATCACGATCTCGTTCAGTCGACGCTTCTTGGCTGCGGGATGACACTCGATTTCTGGCGTATCGCCATGCGCCCGGGAAAGCCGCTGATGGTTGGGGAACTCGCAGACATGGTGGTGCTCGGACTTCCCGGCAATCCGGTATCGAGCCTCGTCTGCGCTCTTCTCTTTCTGGAGCCCTTGACGCGCCGGCTAGCCCACCTTCCCCCGCGCACCCGCCTGACCTCCGCACGCCTTGCGGCGCCGTTGCCCGCAAACGATCGCCGCCAGGACTATGTTCGAGCCCGCCTTTCGGCAGAGCCGGACGGCTCGCTCATGGCCCATCCGTTCGCGCGCCAGGATTCGTCCATGACGAAGATCTTCGCGCAGTCCGACGCGCTGATCGTTCGCCCGCCGCTTGCTCCCGCAGCCGCGGTTGGAGACCCATGCTCCGTCCTGAAGCTGCGCGACCCGACCTGATATCGACGGAGCCACGGCGCGCAAGAACCCGGCCCGCGGATAGCACAGGGCGATCCGCTGGACGTCTTTGCACTGCTCGGCCGGTGCATAAGATCCGCTGTCACACCACCGTCATGTGGCCGCTGTAGACAGAAGCCACTCGAGCGCTGTCGCCGCGGCTGACTACGGATGAACTAGCAGTCGAAGGTCAGGCTTGGGAGGAAAGGTCGGGTGTTGCCCGGCCTTTGCTTTTTTGCTCAAATACGCGCGTCTTAGGCGGGATGTGCTCAAATGTGTTCGCACAGCCGCTCTATCCAATTGTTTTTGCCGCGTGTGCACGCGTCAGGTGATCCCACCTGACTGCAAAATGCCCTGGCACTAACCGCGGCACGACCCGCTCATGCCGGATTACTTTCCGAGCCCCGGCTGACGAGGATCTTGTCGATGCGGCGGCCGTCCATGTCGATCACCTCGAAGCGATAGCCATAGGCCTCGGTATAGTCGCCCTCCTCGGGGGTCTTGCGTAGCTCATGGACGAGAAAACCGGCTATCGTCTCGAAATCGCCATCCGGATCGATGCCTTCGATACCAATCTGCAGATGGATTTCATCGATGGAGGTCCGTCCGTCGACAAGATAACTGCCATCGTCGCGCAGGCGGATGGGTGCGTGCTCGGCATCGTCGTAGTTCGCCGGCATCACGCCGACGATCGCCTCCAGGATATCGGCGGCGGTGATGATGCCTTCCATGCTGCCATATTCGTCGACAATCATCGCCAAATCGATGGGCGATGTCTTGAATGCCTCGAGAGCCTTCAGGCAGGAGATGGTCTCGGGAAGGGTCAGTATCTCGCGGACATAGCTGCGCAAGCCGAAGGGCGGCGCCAAGGGCGCGTTCAATATCTCCTTGGCCAGGACCGCTCCGATCACGTCCCCTGACGGACCTTCGGTTACGGGATAGCGGGAGTGGCCAAAATCCCGGATCTTTCGGCCGATCGTCTCCGGACTGTCGTTGACGTCAATGAAACTCACCTCGGTACGGTGGGTCATGATCGATTTAACGCTGCGATCACCGAGGCGGATGATGCGCCGCAGCATCTCGTGCTCGCTCTTCTCGATGGCGCCGCTCTCCACCCCTTCGGCCATAATGGCCTGCACTTCCTCTTCCGTGACGCGGTCTACGTCATCGGGCCGCATGCCCATGAGGCGCAAGGCGAGTGCAGCGGTAGTCTCGAACAGATAGACGACCGGCGCCGCTATCCGCGAAAGCCAGGTCATGGCTCCCGCGACGAATATCGCCAGCGATTCCGGATTGCGGAGCGCGAGTTGCTTTGGAATGAGCTCACCCATGACGACCGAAAGGAAGGTGATGAGAGTGACGACGAGCGCCACGGCAACCGTATGGCCGTACGGGTTGATCCATGAGACGCCATCAAGCACCGGCGCAATCTTTGCGGCGATCGTCGCGCCGCCATAGGCGCCCGCCAGGATACCAACCAGCGTGATCCCGACTTGGACGGTGGACAGGAACTTTCCAGGCTCTTCCGCAAGCTTCAGCGCGCTTTCGGCTCGCCGATTGCCCTGCTTCACCATCTGGCGAAGCAAAGGCTTGCTTGCCGAAATGATTGCCAATTCCGAGAGCGCAAAGAAAGCGTTGACGAGTAGCAGCAGAAGAATGACGAAAAGCTCGATCATGATCCCGATTTACCGCTGATGAAAGCCGGCCCAGTCGCAGGCGACTGCGTCTCCAGATAGGCCGCGGTCCAGGCAGGGCAAGGGCAGGCGATGGAGGAGCCCGTCACGCCATCTTGCCCTTGTCGGCATGCAAAGCCTCATGGATGCGGTCGCGCCCGTATGTGATGACGCGTTCCATCGCTTGCCGCGCGCCAGCCTCGTCGCGCTTTCGGATCTCCTCGACGATATGGATATGGTTTCGGGCGACCTCATCGATGCCACCCTTATGGTCGGTGGGCGAACTCAGCCTGAAAATGCCGACAAGGGCAGCCTCGATCAGGCTGCCGACCGTTCTGAGGAACGGATTTCCGGATGCATCGAGAACGGAGAGATGGAATTTGAGATCGGCCTCGGCGAGTGTTTCCGCACTGTGATTCGCATCGCCCATGGCGACCGCGAGGCGCATCATCGTGGCGATTTCCGCATCGGACGCGTTTCTCGCCGCAAGCGCGGCGGCATGGGTCTCGAAAGCAAAGCGCACTTCGCTGAGATGCTGGAGGAATTCCTCGTTCACTCCGCATGCAAAATGCCAGGTCAGGATATCCGCATCGAAGAGATTCCACTCTTTCCGGGGCGTGACACGGGTGCCGATTCGGGCGCGCGGGACGATCATGCCCTTGGCGGCAAGCGTTTTCATCGCTTCGCGCAGGACCGTGCGCGACACGCGGAAGCGTGCCGCCAGTTCAGGGTCGCCAGGCAATATGCTCCCGACCGGAAACTCGCCCGAAACTATGGCCTGGCCGAGTTGATCCACCACCTGTGCATGGCTCGTCCGTTTCGGTGCCCTGGATATCACGGTCTCAAGCAAGTCCTTCACCCCCTCCCCTCCAAAATTGCCGCGGACGTCGCGCCACGTCCGACGACGGCGCCACATCAGAAGAACAGCATATAAACTCTAGATCGAATACACGATTCCTGAAAGCCTAAGTAAGCGCCGCAACGTCGTTAATGCGGCATGGGCGCCGAAATCTCTCAGCGTTGCAATAAGCAAACCCCGCGTCTGGAGCGCGGGGTTCTCAGGAACTCGGGACCGGCGAGGCGCGGGCTTATTGCGGCAGCTTGTCGTCTACGCCTTCGACGTAGAAGTTCATGCCGAGGAGCGTGGCATCGTCGGCCGTTTCGCCTTTCTTGAGCCAAGGCGTGCCGTCCTGCTTGTTGAGCGGACCGGTAAACGGCTTCAGTTCGCCGGATCTGATCTTGGCTTCGGTCTCCTCCGCGATCTTCTTCACGTCGTCGGGCATGTTCGTGTAGGGCGCCATGGTCAGAATGCCGTCCTTCAGGCCATCCCAGCTCGAGGTCGATTGCCAGGTGCCATCGAGGAAGGCCTTGGTGCGCTTCACGTAATAGGCGCCCCACGTATCCACGATCGCCGTCAGCTGCGTCTTAGGGCCGGCGGCGATCATGTCCGATGCCTGGCCGAAAGCCTTGATGCCGCGTTCGGCGGCAACCTGCATCGGAGCGGTCGTGTCGGTGTGCTGCGTCAGGATATCGACGCCCTGGTCGATCAGCGCCTTGGCGGCATCCGCTTCCTTGCCCGGGTCGAACCAGGTGTTCGCCCAGATCACCTTGATCTTGAAGTCCGGATTGATCGAGCGGGCGCCGATTACGAAGGAGTTGATGCCCATCACCACTTCCGGGATCGGGAAGGAAGCGATGTAACCGGCGACGCCCTTCTCTGACATCTTGGCCGCGATCTGGCCCTGGATGTAGCGGCCTTCATAGAAGCGGCTGTTGTATGTGGCGACGTTCGGCGCGGTCTTGTAGCCGGTCGCATGTTCGAACTTCACGTCCGGGAACTTCTGCGCGACGTTGATGGTCGCATCCATGAAGCCGAAGGATGTAGTGAAGATCAGGCCGCAGCCGGAACGTGCCATGCGCTCGATGGCGCGCTCGGCATCCGGCCCTTCGGGCACATTTTCAAGGAACTGCGTTTCGACCTTGTCGCCAAGTTCCTTGTCTACCTGCTGACGGCCGATGTCGTGCGCCTGGGTCCAGCCGCCGTCGGTCTTGGAGCCCACATAGACGAAGCAGATCTTGGCCTTTTCCTGTGCGCTGGCGGCTGAGGCGAAGCCAAGCACCGCTGCCGTGGTTGCGAGGGAGAGGAATAGTTTTTTCATTTTTGACCTCTGTCGGTTCGAGAAATGTCCGTCTGTTCTTGTTGTTCACCGGTCCGGCACAAACGGCTTGCCGAGCGATGCCGGCGTATTGATCAAGGTCATCCGCCGGTTGTGCGATATGAGAATGAGTACGACAATTGTCGCCACATAGGGAAGCGAAGAAAGAAACTGAGACGGGATCCCGATTCCGAACGCCTGGGCGTGGAGCTGGCTGATCGAGACCGCCCCGAACAGGTAGCCGCCGACAACGATGCGCCACGGACGCCAGGACGAGAAGACCACGAGCGCCAGCGCAATCCAGCCGCGTCCCGCCGACATGTTCTCGACCCATTGTGGCGTATAGACCAGCGAGAGCTGCGCACCGGCAAGACCGGCGCAGGCGCCGCCGAACAGTACTGCAAGATAGCGTATGCCTATGACGTGGACGCCGAGCGCATGCGCCGAGCCGTGGCTGTCACCGACTGCCCTGAGCTTGAGCCCCGCGCGGCTCCTGAACAGGAACCAATGGATGCCGGCGATGATCGCGATCGAGAGATAGAAGATCGCATCCTGCCGGAACAGCAACGGCCCGACGACGGGTAGCTCGGACAAGAGCGGAATCGCGATCGGCTGCAGCTTGATGCCCTGCATGCCGAGGAAACCCTCGCCGATCATGCCGGAGGCGCCGATACCAAGCAGCGTCAGCGCCAGCCCCGTCGCCACCTGATTGGCGACGAGCGTCAGCGTCAGGAACGCGAACAGCAGCGAAAACGATGCCCCTGCGGCAACGCCGGCAAGGGCGCCGACATAGGGCGAACCGGTGAGCTGTGTCGCCGCGAAGGCACATACCGCCCCCATGATCATCATGCCTTCGACGCCGAGATTTAGAACGCCGGACCGTTCCGTGACGAGTTCGCCGGCGGCGGCGAGGACGAGTGGCGTTGCCGCGGTGATGACGCTCAAGAGGATTGCTTCAACGATACCCATCAGTGCGCCTCATCCGTCTTGATCGCCGGAAGTCTCTCCCACACCACCCGGATGCGATAATGGATGAGTGTATCGCAGGACAGGACGAAGAAGAGCAGCAGTCCCTGGAAGACGCGCGTCACCTTGTCCGACACGCCGATCGAAAGCTGTGCCGCCTCACCCCCGAGATAGGTGAGCGCCAGCACGAGGCCGGCGGCAATGACGCCGAGCGGATTGAGGCGCCCCAGGAAGGCGACGATGATCGCCGTAAAACCGTAGCCGGGCGAAATCACCGGCCGCAACTGTTGGATCGCTCCGCTCACTTCGGCAATGCCGGCAAGCCCTGCAAGCGCGCCCGAAAAGAGCATCGAAAACCAGATCATCTTGCGCGACGAAAAGCCGGCGAAGCGCCCTGCCCGCGCGGACTGGCCGAGAACGGTTACCTCGAAGCCCTTGAGCGTGTAGCGCATCATGAACCAGACGAGCACGGCCGCGATGATGGCGAAGGCAAAGCCCCAATTGGCACGCCCGGAGGCGAGTATCTCCGGCAGCACCGCATCGGCTGCAAAGCGACGCGTTTCCGGAAAGTTCATACCCTCCGGATTGCGCCAGGGGCCGCGCACCAGCCAGTCGAGGAAGAGCTGGGCGACATAGACCAGCATCAGGCTCGTCAGGATCTCGTTGGTGTTCATATGCGCCTTCAGGTAGGCCGGGATTGCCGCGAAGAGCGCACCGCCGATCATGCCAAGAACGAGCATCAGCGGCAGCATCAGCGGCGATTGCCAATCGTAGAACACCACGGGAAGAATGGAGCCGGCGATCGCGCCCATGATGAATTGGCCTTCCGCGCCGATGTTCCAATTGTTGGAGCGGAAGCAGACCGAAAGCCCAACGCCGATCAGGATCAGCGGCGCTGCCTTGATCGCCAATTCATGCAGCGACCAGACTTCGATCAGCGGCTCGACAAAGTAGCTGAAGAGCGCGATCGCCGGGTTCTTGCTGAGGAGCGCGAACATGATGCCGCCGAAGACGAGGGTCAACGCGAAGGCGATGAAAGGCGACAGGATCGAGAACAGGATCGAGACCTTGGCGCGTTTTTCGAGCTCAATGCGCATGTGCCGCCTCCGCGCCTTCAGCCATGCCGTGCAAGCCGCCCATCAGCAGGCCGATCTTCTCGCGCGAAAGCTCCCGAGCCGGATAGGCATCCGATAGCCTGCCGTCGCTGATCACGGCGATCTCCGTCGCCACTTCGAATATTTCGTCGAGATCCTGGCTGATCACCAGGACGGCGGAGCCCGCCTTGGCGAGGTCGACCAGCGCCTGGCGGATGCGGCTCGCGGCGCCCGCGTCGACGCCCCAGGTTGGCTGATTGACGACGAGCACCGACGGCTGGCGGTCGAGCTCGCGCCCGACGATGAACTTCTGCAGGTTGCCGCCCGAAAGCGAGCCAGCCGGCGGATCCTCACCGCTCTTGCGAACGTCCATAGCCTCGGAGATCCGCCTGGTCGCGGCCTTCACCGCATTTTGGCGGATGACCTTCAGGAAGCCCCCGCCGAGAAAGGCGCGGCGATCCGACTGGTTGCGCGCGAGAACCAGATTATCGGAAAGGGAAAGTGCCGAAACCGCCGCGTGTCCGTGCCTCTCTTCCGGCACGAAACCGGCGCCTATCAGCCGCCGCGCATTGATGCCCTTCGTCCCGACCGGCTTCTGGCGGATGTGCACGGCATTGTCGTCAGTCACCGGATACTCACCCGACAGCGCGTCGAAAAGTTCGCTCTGGCCATTGCCGGCAACGCCTGCGATCGCCAGGACCTCGCCTGCCCGCACCTTGAGAGAGACATTCTTCAGCGAGACTGCGAAAGGCGTGCGCGCGGCGACCGAGAGGTGGCGTGCCTCCAGTTGCACCGCGCCCTTGGTGTTCGTTCCCTCGGGGGTGACGGTCGCGACGTCGCTGCCGACCATCATTCGGGCTAGCGAGCCCGGCGTCTCGGCGCGCGGGTCGCAGGCGCCCGTCACCTCGCCGTGCCTCAACACGGTGGCGCGATCGCAGAGGCGCTGCACCTCCTCAAGCCGGTGACTGATATAGAGGACGGACCTTCCCTCCGCTTTCAGCTTGTACAAGGTTTCGAAAAGCCGATCGGCTTCCTGCGGCGTCAATACCGAGGTCGGCTCGTCAAGAATGATAAGCTGCGGATTCTGCAAGAGCGCACGGACGATCTCGATACGCTGCCTTTCGCCCACGGAGAGATCGGCGACGTGAGCTTTCGGGTCAAGCGGCAAACCATAGGCGCGAGAAAGCCGCGAGGCCTCTTCGGCGACCCGCCCGAGTGAAAGGTTCCGTTCCATCGACAGGGCGATGTTCTCGGCAACCGTCAACGCCTCGAACAGGGAGAAATGCTGGAACACCATGCCGATGCCGAGCTTGCGTGCGTCACCGGGGCTGGCGATTCGGACAGCGTTGCCCTTCCACAGGATTTCGCCCGCTGTCGGCGCCAACACGCCGAACAGCATCTTCACCAGGGTGGATTTCCCCGCCCCGTTTTCGCCGAGAAGCGCGTGGATTTCTCCGGACTCTATCTGCAGATCGATCGCATTGCAGGCTGCGAACGAGCCAAACAATTTCGTCAGGTTGCGGACGGCCAGCAACGGGCCGCTCGCAGTTGATCCCTTAACAGGCACGCTGCCCTCTTTCCCCTCAATTCCCAGCCGTCAAGGCAACGATCAGGGAATCAGCAATGTCGTTCCACTCGTTTTTCTTGTTTCGAGATCCGTATGCGCCCTGCCGGCCTCGGCGAGCGGATAGGTCTGATTGATATTGATACGCACTTTGTTGCTTTGCACAACATCTAACAGGGAATTTGCACATGCCTCCAGCGCAGGCCTCGTCGCGATGTAACCGAAGAGCGTCGGCCGCGTGGCAAAGAGCGAGCCCTTCTGCGCCAGGATGCCGATGTTGAAGGCATCTACCGGGCCGGAAGAATTGCCGAAACTCACCCACATGCCGCGCGGCCTTATACAGTCGAGCGAGGCCGGGAAGGTGTCGCGGCCAACCGAATCGTAGACCACGTCGACGCCGCGACCGCCCGTCAGCTCCTTCACGCGATCGACGAAGTTCTCCGTATTGTAATTGATGACGTGATCGTAGCCGTGGGCAAGCGCGAGCTCGATCTTCTCTTGGGAACCCGCCGTGCCGATCACGGTGGCGCCGAGTGCCTTGGCCCATTGGCCGGCGATGAGACCGACGCCGCCGGCCGCCGCATGGAAAAGCAGCGTCGTCTCCGGACCGACTTTGAAAGTCTGGTTCAGAAGATATTGCGCGGTCATGCCCTTGAGCATCATCGCCGCCGCCGTCTCGAGGCTGATCCCCTCGGGAACCTTGACCAGCTGAGCCGCATCGACGTTGCGCTCGCTTGCATAGGCGCCGTCGGCCGAGGCGTAGGCCACGCGATCACCGACCGAAAAGAGGCTGACACCGGCGCCGACGGCCGTGACGATCCCCGCCCCCTCCTTGCCAGGAACGAAGGGCAGGCCTTTTGCCGATTTATAGAGGCCGGTGCGGAAGTAGACGTCGATGAAATTGAGGCCGACCGCCACCTGTCGGATCTGAACCTCACCCGGCCCGGGCGGCGCCAGCGTCACCCCTTCCATCTTCAAGACTTCCGGCCCGCCGAGCTCGCGGATGACGATCGCCTGTGTCATAAGAAACTCCTTGAATTCCAGAAAATTAGCGCGGGATACGAGCAAAGATCCGCACGCTTCCACCCCCTCTAGTCACGCCCGAGATTCGGGAAAAGCTGAAGAATGAGACCGATGACGTAGAGGTAGATCCCGGTCGCGACAACCCCGGCGG
>JAPSJG010000545.1 GCA_031178305.1 Sinorhizobium sp. | reverse complement strand
TCCCACGCAAGCGAAACCGTTTCGGCGAGATCGCCGACATAGTCGTAGGAATAGTGGAAGAGCACTTCGTCCATACGCTCGAGCAGCAGGTCTCGAATCAAGGCGGGCTTCACCGTATTGAGCGACAACGTGCCTGCGATCGCCGCCAGTGCATAGCCGCGGCTCGGATCGGGGGTCGTGCGGAAATAATCGACCAGCAGCCGTATCTTGGCGTTTCGCTGCGGAGTGAGGACGAGGCGGCCGAGGAGTTCGGCGAAGGCTCTCATCTCATTCTCCCTCGTCGTCGTAGCCGACGAGGTGCAGCGGGCGCGCCGGGATGCCTTGCAATTGGCACCAGCGCACCAGGGCCTCCTCGCGGCCATGGGTCACCCAGACCTCGCCGGGCGCAATCTCCCTAATCGTCTCGGTCAGTTCCGCCCAGTCGCAATGATCGGAGATGACAAGCGGCAGCTCGACGCCGCGTTGCTTGGCCCGCTGGCGGATGAGCATCCAGCCGGAGGCGAAGACGGCGAGCGGTTCGGCGAAGCGCCGTGCCCAGCGCTCGGCGAAGGCCGAAGGCGGGCCAACGACGATGGCGCCGGCAAGGTCCTGTCGGCTGGCGCCTTCGAGCGTCGCGTGGCGGAGGTCGCCGAGGGCGATGCCTTCACCTTGGTAGTACTCGCAGAGCTTCGCGAGTGCGCCGTGGATGTGAATCGGCTCGTCATAACCTTGCCGGCGGAGGAGGGCGATGACGCGCTGCGCCTTGCCCAGCGCATAGGCGCCCACCACATGGGCGCGCTCGGGAAACTGCCTCAGCGACAGCAGAAGCCGCTGGATCTCCGCCGCGTCGTCCGGGTGATGAAACACCGGCAGTCCGAAGGTCGCCTCGGTGATGAAGACGTCGCAAGGGACGGGCTCGAAGCTGAGGCAGGTCGGGTCCGGCCGGCGCTTGTAGTCGCCGGAGACGACGATGCGGGCCCCATCCGCTTCGACGGAAATCTGGGCGGAACCGAGCACATGGCCGGCCGGATGGAAGGAAACCCGCACCCCGTCGATGACAATCGTTTCGCCGAACCGTGCCACCTCGCTTGCGCCGCAAAAGCCGTCGCCATAGCGGATGCTCATGATGTCCAGCGTCTCGCGCGTCGCGAGCACGTGGCCATGGCCGGCGCGGGCGTGATCGGAGTGCCCATGGGTGATCAGCGCCCTTTCGACCGGCTGCACCGGATCGATGTAGAAATCCCCCTTTTGACAGTAGAGGCCCTTCGGGGCGGGATAAAGCAGTGTCTCCGGCTTCATGCGGACTAAGATAGCCGGTGTGCGCGCGCCTGCCAGCTATCTGGGCGGAGTTTTCGACTTTTCGAGCCGCAGAAATGCACTTCCCCACCTCTCCCCACAAGGGGAGCGGCTTGGCGCCCGTGGCAATCTCCTGCATTTCAATGCCTTGGCGTCTTGCCAAGGGTTGGTTCATTACTCAGAGAAAAATCAGCGTCAGCCCTTCGCGAGCGTGTCGCCGATGAGTTTCAGGACGGCCTCGGCGTCGACGTCGATGCATGCCTTCTGGCTGGGCTGTCCGTCCCAGGCGTTCGGAGGAAAGATCCGTCCGTCCGGCTTTTGGATCGTCTGTCCGTCGGCGATGCCGCCGCAGAGGACGCGAATGGCGCCGCTGCGGGTCTTGAACAGTTCCGGCGCGACGACGTAGGCGCAGGCGCAGCTATCGTGCACGACCATCCCGTCGACGACATGCTGTTCGTAAAAGGCGATGTAGAACCGCGAGATGTCGGCAAGCAGCCGCGCCGCCTCGCCGCCGCGCTCGGCGATATCCGCAAGTATGGCGCGCGTCATCACCGTCCGCGAGGTGACGTCGAGACCGATGACGGTCAAGGGCCACGGCGCCCGCATCACGACATCCGCAGCTTCCGGGTCACCATGAATGTTCGCCTCGGCCGCCGGCGTGATGTTGCCCGGCACGTCGAAGGCGCCGCCCATTATGACGACGCCCTTGACGAGAGTTGCGATCTCGGGATCGTCGCTGACCGCACGCGCCAGATTTGTCATCCGGCCGACGGCGACGAGTGTGACCTCGCCCGGATTGGCGCGAACGGTGTCGATGATGAAGCGGTGGGCGGGTCGGGGATCGGGCGCAAGGTCGATTTCGTCGGGCACGTCGATATTGCCGAGTCCGTCATGGCCGTGGATGCCTGTCGGCCAGTCGATATGCGGCCGGCTCGTGTCGAAGGTCTCGCCGCTACCCTTGGCGACCGGTGCGGCAATGCCCCATTCCTTCTTCAGAAAGAGCGCATTGCGCG
>JAPSJG010000109.1 GCA_031178305.1 Sinorhizobium sp. | reverse complement strand
GTGCCCAGCCGACCTTGCCGCCGGTGCGGTGCACGACCAGCACCTTGCCGACCATGACCTGCTGCCTGGCGGCGATCTGGATCGCCGTATCGGTGTTCTCCTTGAGTGGCACCGGCTTGCCCCCGCGCACGCCCTCGTCACAGGTGATGACGAAAGTGGACTCGCAGTCGACGATGCGGCCAGCCAAAGCCTCGGGCGAGAAACCGCCGAAAACGACCGAGTGGATCGCGCCGATGCGCGCGCAGGCGAGCATCGCATAGGCTGCCTCGGGGATCATAGGCATATAGATGGTGACCCGGTCGCCCTTATTGACGCCATGTTTCTTCATGACGTTCGCAAGCCGGCAAACCCGGTCGTAGAGCTCGTTATAGGTGATCTTCTTGTCGAGATCGGGATTGTCCCCTTCCCAGATGATCGCCGTCTTGTCGCCATGCTCTTTGAGGTGGCGGTCGATGCAATTGTAGGAGACGTTGGTGAGCCCGTCTTCGAACCATTTGATCGAAACATCGCCCTCGAAGGACGTGTTCTTGACCTTTGTATAGGGCTCGAACCAGTCGATCCGCTTGCCGTGCTCGCCCCAGAAGCCGGCGGGATCGGCGACGCTTTCCTGATACCACTTCAGATAGGTATCATTGTCGAGCAATGTCCGGCTCTTGGCCGATTCCAGGACCGGATAGGTCTTGACGGACATATTTTCCTCCCTGCGCACATCTCATCGCCATTACAAAAGCGGAATACCGCGGAAAACCGCACATGCTTTGCCTTCAACCGCTCCGAGGCGGCGCTCCTCACCGCCCGGTTCGGAGGATTCATAGCAGGTCGAAGACGAGCCGCAATTAGACAAAAGCACATTTGGAAGTGAAGAATTGCAATTTCGAGACAAGAACGATATAGAACGCTCAATTCCCGGAAATCAGTGGTAGACTCCACGGCCCGCGACACCGGCGCGGACGGACAAAAGGACTATATCCATGGCTCAGCAACTGCTTATGCCCAAGGCGACGGCCGTCTGGCTCGTCGACAACACCGCCCTGTCGTTCGACCAGATCGCGCAGTTCTGCAAGCTGCACCCGCTCGAAGTCAAAGCGATCGCCGACGGTGAATCGGCGCAGGGCATCAAGGGCCTCGATCCGATTGCCACCGGTCAGCTTTCGCGTGACGAGATCGCCCGCGCCGAGGCCAATCCCAACCACAAGCTCAAGCTCTCGGAACCCAAGGTTCGCGTCCCGGATTCGAAGCGCAAGGGCCCGCGCTACACGCCGGTTTCCAAGCGCCAGGACCGGCCGAACGCCATTCTCTGGCTCGTGCGCAACCATCCGGAACTGAAGGACGCCCAGATTTCGCGGCTCGTCGGCACGACGAAATCGACGATCGAGCAGATTCGCGAGCGCACCCACTGGAACTCGGCCAACCTGACCCCCATGGATCCAGTGACGCTCGGCCTGTGCTCACAGATCGACCTCGATCTTGAGGTCGAACGCGCCGCCAAGGGTCGCCCGCTGCCGTCCGCCGCCGAGGCGGGTGCGACTCTCGAAGCCGCACAGGAGACGGAAAAGCTGAGCTACGATTACGACCGCGAGGAAGAGAAGGAAATCGATGCCGACGCCGTCTTCGCCAAGCTGAAATCGCTGAAATCGGATCGCAAGGACGAGGACGACGACGAGTATTGATCGCTTGTGATCGCTGAGGCGCAAAAACCCGGATCGGAGCATCCGGGTTTTTTGTTGCCTGTCGCTTACGAAATCGGAGCAACGTCCGCATAATTCGCCCCTTATCGTACAGCGCCGCGCGTCTTATCAGACGCGCAAAGGCCATTCGTCGATGCGAGAAGACGTAAGCAACCCCCGAAAAGGGGAAATCCCTTTCAGCGAGCGCCGAAGATCGCCGAACCGACGCGTACGCTGGTGGCGCCGAAGGCGATTGCCGTTTCGAAATCGCCGGACATTCCCATGGAAAGCTTTTCAAGCCCGCACCGACCGGCGATTTTTGCAAGCAGTGCGAAATGCGGACCAGGGTTTTCGTCGACCGGCGGTATGCACATCAGCCCCTCGATCGCAAGACCGAGCTCCGAACGGCAGAAATCGACGAAAGTAGCAGCCTCTTCCGGCGCAATACCCGCCTTTTGCGGCTCGAGGCCGGTATTGACCTGCACATAGAGCCGGGGCCTGCGGTCCTGGCGCTCCATTTCGCCGGCGACGGCGCGCGCGATCTTCTCCCGGTCGATCGTCTCGATGACATCGAAGAGCGTGACGGCGTCCGCGGCCTTGTTGGATTGCAGCGGACCAATCAGATGCAGTTCGATGTCCGGTGTCTCACGCTTCAGCTCCGGCCACTTGCCTTGCGCCTCCTGGACGCGATTCTCGCCGAACACGCGTTGACCGGCATCAATGGCAGGGCGGATGGCGTCGGCGTCAAAGGTCTTCGAAATCGCGACCAGGGCAACGGCGCCCTTTGGGCGGTTCGAACTCTTCTCGCTCAAGTGAATCCGGGCCAGGACATCATTCAGCCGTTCCCGCACTTCCATTCTTCGCTCCTAGGGTCAAATGTCGATCATCTGCTTCAGCGGATTATTGAAACTTGCGGTGCTTGCCAAGTCCGCAGGTCGGGAAACCGGTTCCCGGAAAAACCTTCGAAACTTGACGCTTGCGCCGTTTCGTGGTGAAGGTCTCGCCAGCGATCATGAGGGTGCACCGAGCCCCCAGCAAACTTCCGGAACATCGACAAATCATGGCGACCGAACGATACAATCCGCGCGATGCCGAACCGCGCTGGCAGCAGGAGTGGGAAGCACGCAAGGTCTTCGAGACCGGTAACGACGATCCGCGCGAGAAGTATTACGTGCTGGAGATGTTCCCCTATCCGTCCGGGCGGATCCACATGGGGCATGTGCGCAACTACACGATGGGCGACGTCGTTGCCCGCTACAAGCGTGCCCGCGGCTTCAACGTGCTTCACCCGATGGGCTGGGACGCCTTCGGCATGCCAGCGGAAAACGCCGCCATGGAACGTGGCGTGCATCCGGCCGGCTGGACCTACCAGAATATCGCTTCGATGAAGGCACAGCTGAAGGTCATGGGCCTTTCACTCGACTGGAGCCGTGAATTCGCGACCTGTGACCCCGCCTATTACCAGCGCCAGCAGCATCTCTTTCTGGATTTCCTGGAAAAGGGCCTCGTCTACCGCAAGCAATCGAAGGTCAACTGGGACCCGGTCGACCATACCGTGCTTGCCAACGAACAAGTGATCGATGGGCGCGGGTGGCGCTCCGGCGCATTGGTCGAGCAGCGCGAGCTGACGCAATGGTTCTTCCGCATCACCGACTTCAGCCAGGAGTTGCTCGACGCGCTCGATACGCTCGACCAGTGGCCGGAAAAAGTGCGGCTGATGCAGAAGAACTGGATAGGCCGGTCCGAGGGTCTGTCGCTCAGATGGGAGCTCGACCCGGCCACCGTTCCCGGCGACATAACGGAACTGATCGTCTACACGACCCGTCCCGACACACTTTTCGGCGCCTCCTTCCTGGCGATTTCCGCCGACCACCCGCTCGCAAAGGAAGCGGCCGCCGAGAGCGCCGAAGTCGAGGCCTTCTGCGAAGAGTGCCGCCGTGCCGGAACGTCGCTTGCCGCCCTCGAGACGGCCGAGAAGAAGGGCGTCGACACTGGGATACGCGCCAAGCACCCGCTCGATGCCAACTGGGAGCTGCCGGTCTATGTCGCCAATTTCGTGCTGATGGATTACGGCACGGGCGCCATCTTCGGCTGCCCCTCCGGGGACCAGCGCGACCTCGATTTCGCCCGCAAATACGGCCTGCCGGTCGTGCCCGTGGTGATGCCCAAGGATGCCGATGCCGCGACATTCACGATCGGCGACGAAGCCTATGTCGGCGACGGCGTGATGATCAATTCGCGCTTCCTCGATGGACTTTCGACGGAAGAGGCCCTCGAGACCATCGCCTCGAAGCTCGAGAAGGAGATGCTGAACGGCACGCCGCGCGCCGAGCGCAAGGTCAATTTCCGCCTGCGCGACTGGGGCATCTCCCGCCAGCGCTATTGGGGCTGCCCGATCCCGGTGATCCATTGCCAGGATTGCGGCGTAGTGCCGGTGCCGAAGGCCGACCTGCCGGTGATCCTGCCGCCGGACGTCACCTTCGACAAGCCTGGCAATCCGCTCGACCGGCATCCGACCTGGCGCCACGTCGCCTGCCCCGAATGCGGCAAGGACGCGCGTCGGGAAACCGACACCATGGATACTTTCGTCGATTCCTCCTGGTATTTTGCCCGCTTCACCGCCCCCTGGGAGGACAAGCCGACCGATCCGAAGGTCGCGAACCACTGGCTGCCGGTCGACCAGTATATCGGCGGCATTGAGCATGCGATCCTGCACCTGCTCTATTCGCGCTTCTTCACCCGCGCGATGAAGGCGACCGGCCATGTGGCGCTGGACGAGCCCTTCAAGGGGCTCTTCACGCAGGGCATGGTGGTGCACGAGACCTACAGCCGCGGCGAGGGCGCGCAGCGGGAATGGATCACCCCCGCCGAGGTCCGCCTCGAAGAGGTCGACGGGCGGCGGCGTGCGGTGCTGATCGAAACCGGCGAAGAGATCGCCGTCGGTTCGATCGAGAAGATGTCGAAGTCGAAGAAGAACGTCGTCGACCCGGATGACATCATCGGCTCCTATGGCGCCGATACGGCTCGTTTCTTCGTGCTTTCCGATTCGCCGCCGGACCGTGACGTGATCTGGTCCGAGGCCGGCGTCGAGGGCGCCCACCGTTTCGTCCAGCGCGTCTGGAGGTTGATCGCCGAGGCCGCCGCGGAACTGCGGGAGGTTGATGCTTTGCCGGCGAAAGAAGGCGAAGGCCTTGCCGTCTCGCAGGCCGCGCACCGTACGCTCAAAGCCGTCGAGGCAGACTACGACAAGCTCGCCTTCAACAAGGCCGTGGCACGGATCTACGAGCTGGTGAACGTCCTGGCGGCCCCGCTCACGCAGGTCGCCAGCGCTAAGGCCGACCCGAGCCTGACCGCGGCCGTCAAGGATGCAACCGCTATCCTGATCAACCTGATCGCGCCGACGATGCCGCATCTATCGGAAGAGTGCTGGCGGGAGATCGGCGGCGAAGGGCTGATTGCCGAGCGGCCCTGGCCGAGCTTCGATCCGGCCCTCGTGGTTGAGAACGAGATCACGCTGCCGGTGCAGATCAACGGCAAGAAGCGGGCGGATTTGACAATCGCGCGCGATGCGGATCAGAGTGCGATCGAACACGCCGTGCTCGCCCTCGACGCCGTCAAGACGGCGCTCGGCGGCGGCAGTCCCAAGAAGATCATCGTCGTGCCGCAAAGGATCGTCAATGTCGTTGTCTGATGAATCTGGCTACCGTTTCCGGTCTCCTGGCTTGCTAGCCGGTGCGCTGCTGCTGGCGGCGCTCGCCGGCTGCCAGGTGCGGCCGCTCTATTCGGAAGGTTCGACGGGCGCAACGGCGGACTCGCTCGCTTCGATCGAGATTTCCGAGGCCGATGACCGCGTCGAGCAGGAAGTGCGAAACGCGCTGATCTTTCTCACTTCCGGCGGCAACGGCGAACCGGTCAATCCGCAATATCATCTTGCGCTCAACGTGGCGCACCGGACGATGGGCGTGCTCTATGACCAGGCGCGCGACCGCGCAGGGGCCGGGCGCATTGTCGTCAAGGCGGACTATAACCTGACGAAGACGGCGACGGGAGAGACGGTCAAGTCGGGCAATCGCTCGGCCGTCGCGCTGGTCGACTTCCCCGATCAGGAATTCGCAAAGATTCGTGCGATTCGCGATGGCGAGAACCGGGCCGCAAGGGAGCTGTCGGAACTCATCAGCGCTGACATTGCGGCGGCTCTCGGCCGCTGATCCGGTGCTCGGATGAGCGAGGTCAAATCGCACGAATTCGATAGCTTCCTGCGAAGATCGGCAGCGCATTATCGGCTTTTCCTTGTCTACGGTCCCGATCGCGGGCTCGTCAGCGAGCGGGCTGCGGAGCTTGCCGGCTCACTCGGCCTGCCGCTCGATGATCCATTCGCCGTCGTCAAGCTCGATGCGAGCGAGTTGCAGCAGGGCGCGGGCCGCGTACTCGACGAGGTCAATGCGATCGGGCTCTTCGGCGGTGAAAAGCTGGTATGGGTCCGCGGCGCAGCGGCCGAGAAAGGGCTTGGCGAAGCCCTGCAGGCTCTCGCAGCCGAACCGCCGGAGAGCAGCTATCTGATCGTTGAGGCCGGCGATCTCAAGAAGGGGGCGGCGCTTCGCAAGGTGGCGGAACCAGCCCGCACCGTCGCATCCATCGCGTGCTACAGCGACGACGCCCGCAGCCTGCATGCGCTTATAGACAAGGAACTTTCGGAGGCTGGCCTCAGGATCAGCCCCGCCGCGCGCGAGCGGCTGCTCGAGACCCTCGGCGGCGACCGCATCGCCTCCCGCAACGAGATCAGGAAACTTGCGCTTTATTGCCGCGGCAAAGACCTCGTCGATGAGGAGGATGTGCTTGCGATCGTCGGCGACGCCAGCGCCATTTCCGTCGACGATGCCGTGGATGCCGTGCTCCGGGGTGATGTGGACGCGCTCATGCATGCAATGAAGAAGATCACCACGTCGAAAACGCCGCCCTTCCTGGTGCTTCAGGCCTGCCTCAAGCAGTTCCAGCAGCTCGACGTCATGCGAGCCGAGATGGACGCGAGCCGCCAGTCTGCAAGCCAGGTGGTGGCAAGCCTCGGTCGCGGCTTGCATTTCCGCCGCAAGCCGCTCGTCGAGGCGGCTCTCCGCCATTGGACGACTCCCGCCATCCGGCGCGAACTAAGCCGGCTGCAGGCAACCATCTACCAGAGCCGCAGCCGGCAATCGCTCGAGGAGAGCCTGGTTCTGCAGAATCTGCTGGCGATCGCGATTCAGGCCGCGCGGCGCTGAGCCCCTCCGAGCCGATCTTCGGCACGGCTACCCGTCGCCAGCTCAGCGGCCAAGACTGAGGAGACGTACCGGCCCCCACATACGGCAGAGAGTGAAGGCCACGCTCACCGCCTTTCGAGAAGCCGGCAAATCTCTTCGAGCTGATCGAGCGTCTTGTAGGCGATCCTGAGGTGGCCCCCGGACGCCCTGTGACTGACGGTCACCTCCAGCCCGAGGCTGTCGGACAGCGTGCGCTCCAGCGCCAGCGTATCGGCATCCTTTTCCTCGCGACGCCGTCCCTTGGCAAAATCGGGATCGTTCTGTGCCTTAATATCATTTTGAGCAAGGCGCTCCGCCTCACGAACGGAAAGTCCCCTGGTGACGACCGTGCGTGCGAGCGCCACCGGGTCGGAGGTTGGGATCAGTGCCCGCGCATGTCCCGCCGACAGGCTGCCGTCGGACAACATCTCGCGCACTGGTTCCGGTAGCTTCAGGAGCCGCAAGCTGTTGGCGACGTGACTGCGGCTCTTGCCGATGATGTCGCCGAGATCGTTCTGCGTATAGCCGTGCTCGGCAATCAGTTGCTCATAGCCGAGCGCCTCTTCGAGCGGATTGAGATCGGAGCGCTGCACGTTTTCAACAATGGCGATCTCCAGCGCCGTGCGATCGTCGACATCGCGAACGATCACCGGGATTTCCGTGAAGCCGGCGAGCTGCGCCGCACGCCAACGCCTTTCGCCCGCAATGATCTCATACCGATCGGCGCCGACGGTGCGGACGACAACCGGCTGGACGATGCCGTGCTGCCGAATGGAACTCGCGAGATCCTGCAGTTCCGCTTCGTCGAACTGCCGGCGCGGGTTACGGGGGTTGCGCAAAACGAACTCGATCGGCACCCGACGATCCGCATTCACGGGGCTCGCAGGCGCTGTGCCGCTCTGCAGTGGCTGATCCATTTCCCCGATAAGAGCGGCAAGGCCGCGACCAAGACGCCTCTTGGAGCTGTCATCGTTCATGCGTCACACCTGATTATTACGACATCGAAACGGTTATGCGGCCTTGCGCTGCCGCTCACGTTGGATGACTTCCGATGCCAATTGCAGATAAGCTTGGCTGCCGGCGCACTTCAGGTCATAGAGAATGGCCGGTTTGCCGTAGGATGGCGCTTCAGAAACGCGGACATTCCGCGGAATCAACGTATGATAAACCTTATCTCCGAGATGCGTGCGCACATCACTCACCACCTGCTGCGCCAGATTGTTGCGCGAGTCGAACATGGTCAGCACTATGCCCTGGATGTCGAGACTTGGATTGACCGTGCGGCGCACCTGATCGACCGTCTCAAGAAGCTGGCTCAGGCCCTCGAGCGCAAAAAATTCGCATTGCAGGGGAACGAGTACGGAGTGCGCTGCCGTCATGGCGTTCATCGTCAAAAGGTTGAACGACGGAGGGCAATCTAGAAGGATATAGGAATAGGCGTGGGCCGCCGGCGTGACCAGAGCCTTGCGAAGCCGGAAGACCCGATCGGCTTCCTGGGCGATCTCCAACTCGATCCCGAGAAGGTCCATCGTCGAGGGGATGATTGCTAGGTTTGGTACCGCGGTATCCCGTGCGATGGCGTCGATCGAATACGTGCCCATAATAAGCTCGTAGGACGACAGATGCCTGTCGCGGCGCTGAATGCCGAGGCCGGTACTGGCGTTACCCTGCGGATCGAGATCGACAATCAGGACCTTCTCGCCGATCGCAGCCAATGCGGTCGCCAGATTGATCGCGGTGGTCGTCTTACCGACGCCGCCCTTCTGATTGGCAATGGTGATAATCCGGTTATTTGGACCAAACATGTTTCCGCTCGCCTATCACTTCATCCGACGTGAAAGATTTGCAACCTCGAGCACCACCGAATCCGGCTCGACGACACTTGCGTGTTTTACCAGATCGAATTGATAGCAGCTAACGGCTTTGTCGACTTCTTGCTGATAATCCCGGCCTTTGTGAAAGAAAGCGACGGTTTTTGAGCCATCCTGCAGCATCCAGGGTGCGCAATAGTCGAGGAGTTGGTTCAAATCCGCCAGAGCCCGAGCCGAAATGGCGTCGCAAGAGGGAATCACCGCGGGTGCCGTCTCGATTCGAATCGGGTGCACCGTGCCGCGGGCGCCGGTATCATTCAGCGCGACGCGGAGGAACGCCGCCTTCTTGTTGTTGCTCTCCACCAGATGAACCCAACCGTCGGAATGCTCCGACAAGCAGATGGCAATGATGACGCCGGGAAAGCCGCCGCCGCTGCCGAGGTCAACCCAGGTCTTGGGCGAGGGGGAAAGCTGAAATATCTGCAGGCTGTCGAGGATGTGGCGCTGCCAGAGATCGTCGAGAGTCGACGGGGCGACCAGGTTGATCGATTTCGCCCACTTCTGAAAAAGCCGGGCGAAATGCTCCAGTTTTTCCTGCGTTTCACGTGAAACACGCAGACCGTTCAGCCTACCGGCGAGACTCGTTTTCATTGTGTGCCTTGCCCCGCCACCCGCCTGGTCGCCCGCTCCTGCCGCCGCAGCCAGGACAAGAGCAGCGACACTGCCGCCGGCGTCATACCGTCAACTTTCATCGCCTGCGCCAGGTTCCGCGGCCGCTGCAGACTCAACTTCTGCTTCAGCTCATTGGAA
Source organism: Sinorhizobium sp. (assembly GCA_031178305.1). Lineage (GTDB taxonomy): Bacteria > Pseudomonadota > Alphaproteobacteria > Rhizobiales > Rhizobiaceae > Sinorhizobium. The sequence goes on along the minus strand of JAPSJG010000109.1, from coordinate 417 downwards.
AGGCCGGGCAGATCGCTATAGTCGAAGTCGTCAGGAATGATGGCGCTCTCCTCGCGGCGGATGCCGGCAATGTCCGCCGCCTGCCGTTCCAAGTAAACGGCATAGGCCGCGTCGATTTCCAGTGCTTCGACAACCCTTCCGTCGATGCTCTCGAGTTCCGCCCAAAGTGGCTTCAACCCTGCGATAGTTTGGTCAGGATAGGAGAGAATTTCGAATGCCGAACGCCGCTGACCGTCCTGGTTGAGTTTCAAACCGAAGCGCTTTCCTTCTGACGGCGTAATCGATAGCGCTTGCAGCAAAGTGCGGCCGGCATCATAGGCACGCCGCCATGACTCATAACGCGCCCGACGAGCCTCGCCGACGCAGCCGAGCTCAAGACCAAGCGGCGTCAAACGCGTGTCGGCATTGTCCGCCCTG
>JAPSJG010000108.1 GCA_031178305.1 Sinorhizobium sp. | reverse complement strand
TCATTGGCACGCTCTGCCGAATGTGACCGTTCGACCCACCGAAATCACCTCTGCCGAAAATTGAAGATCCGCGCGTCAAGCGTGGGGGAGCGTTATTGCATGAACAGGCAAGTTATCGAACATGACGGTGTACCCGTCGGCGTTGTTGTTCCCGATCAGGGCCAAGTCAAGTTTCTGGCGGTGAAGTATCACGTCTGGGATCTCGATGCCCAGCGGTTCCGCTCGGCCGACGAGGCGCGGGCGGCCATTCGGCATCTGCTTGGCGGCCAGAGTGCCCGGCCTGAGCACGGTGGCGTGGCGGCGGCATGATTTGCTCAGTCTGCAGCGTCTCGCCTGAAACGACCGTGAGCCGCATTTATGGCCGCACTTATGTAAGTCGCTGCTTCCGCGCGTCCGTGCTCGGCGCGCGGCGGCGCGCCTTCAAATGCTATGGATACCCCCGCTCGCGCCGGCGTCTGTGGAAAAGCGCACTGGCTGATCGCAACTGTTCGAAAATAACTTCGGCGCAGCGCAATTCAGCGGCATGAAGGCTTGGTTCGCCAAGAAAAAGCGCTTATTGCCTCCGAATACTTTTTCGCCGCACCGCCGTTGAGCCGGCTTGCGGCCTTTATTGCTTAAAGCCGGGGATCAAAGATGGGTTTGAGACATGTGAAGGCGGAGGGGCATTCCAGCGGTGCCGTGCTCGCTTCGATCGGCAGGACGCTTACGACAGCGACCAATGGCATCAAGGCCCTTGCGGATCATCTGACGACCGATGAAGTCTTCGCACAGAGCCTGGTCGATGCCGTCGAACTGATCGGCGATAGGCGCGGCCGTGTCGTCGTTTCCGGCGTCGGCAAGAGCGGTCATATCGGTCGCAAGATCGCAGCGACCATGGCCTCCACTGGTACCTCGGCCTATTTCGTTCATCCGACGGAAGCGAGCCATGGTGATCTCGGCATGATCATCTCTGACGACGTCCTGATCCTGCTCTCCTGGTCGGGTGAGACGGCGGAGCTCGCCAACATGCTTACCTACGCGAAACGCTTCAAGGTGCCGATCGTCTCGATCTCATCCAACCGCGACAGCATCCTCGCGCGCAATTCCGACGTGGCGTTGGTGCTGCCGAAAGTGCCGGAGGCCTGTCCCCACGGGCTGGCGCCAACGACCTCGGCCATGCTGCAGCTTGCCGTCGGCGATGCATTGGCCATCGCCCTTCTGGAACGGCGCGGTTTTTCCGCGGAAGACTTCAAGACCTTCCATCCGGGCGGTAAGCTCGGAGCGCAATTGCGCCTGGTTCAGGAACTGGCGCATGTGGCAGAGCAAGTGCCGCTGCTCGCCGTCGGTCGCCCGATGAGCGACGCGGTCATCGAGATGTCGGCAAAGGGCTTCGGCGTCGTCGGCATCGTCGACGAAAGCGGCGTGCTGATCGGCGTCATCACCGATGGCGACCTGCGCCGGCACATGGCCGGCAACCTGCTCGTCCAGCCGGTCGAGGAGGTGATGTCGCGCAACCCGCGCGTGGTCCATGGAGACGTGCTCGCCAGCGCCGCCATGGAGTTCATGCAGGAGCACAAGGTCACCGTGCTCTTCCTCGTTGATGAGGCGGGGATTCCCGCCGGCATTCTCCACATTCACGATCTCCTGCGCGCCGGAGTCGCCTGAGTCAGGTCAGCCTCGAGCTCTTTTCTCCGGCTTCTGCCGCGGTGGCGGATCGACGAAGGCCCCCGGCTGGTTGACCATATGCTCGTGCAGCCGCTTGGCGATTGCCTCGGCGCCGGCGTCGGTGCCGGCATTGGAATAGAAATTGCCGCGGACCTGGATCGAGGCCGCCAGCAGGCGAAACATGGCGGCGCTCAGGGCGGGATCCGGCGGCTGCGGTGCCGCCCAGAATGCATCGAGAGGCTGTTGGTCCGTCAGCCCGACAATGTCGAAGATCGCGCGGCCGAGAACCTTGACTGGTTTGCCCTGGCGCAGCGCGTGCAGCCCGGCCGTCGAATTAACCGTCACCATGCCGGCGCTCCTCTCCATCAGGGCATCCAGATTGCCACCGTCGATATAGGCGACACGCTCGCTGATCCCCAGCATCGCCGCCTTCCTGTCGATCATCCTGCGCCAGGGAATGAGGCTGTTATCGAGAGGATGGACCTTGATCACGAGCTTTGCCGCGCTCGGGGCGCATTGGGCAAAGGAGATCAGGATGTCTTCGAGCGCCTCCTTCTGGCTGCTGAAGGGTGAGTGGGCGCGCAACTGATAGTCGGTCTCGAGCTGCAGGGGATAGATAAAATAGGGGCTGTTCGCCGAAACCAGCGAGCGGATGATCGCCTCCGCCGCACGCTGCTGACGTCTGGCTCCGGCAAGCCGCTTCAACCAACCGGCGTATTCGGCCAGCGGATGAAAGATCGCGTGGCGGCGATAGCCGGGGAAGAGAAACCAGAGGAAAACGTTCGGAAGATTGTAAAGGAGGTCACAGGCTGCCTCGGCGAGGAAAGTCTGCGAGTAGCGCTGCCGCCAGTCGGGCTCGGGCAGCGCTGCAGCCGCTTCGAGAATCTGGCCGGGGTCGGCCGGGAAATGCGAGTTGGAGGACATGCCGCCGCGCTCGAGCGTTAGCCAGTCCGGCCGAAGATATCCCATCTCGACGACGAAAACGGCAATCCCATGTTTTTGCGCCGCGGCGATAGCCGTTCTGTGATAGGGGCGCTCCTCTCCGAGCAGGACGAGATCGCTTATGCCATGGCGGCGAATAAAGTCGCCCACATAGCCGGACCACTCGGAAAACGAACCGCGGTAGTTGTACGCGCCGCCGCGCCGCCAGAAAACCTGATCGCCGGGGTTGAGATTGATGCGCAGGCAACGATGGCCATGAGCTTCGAGCCGGGCGGCGACCTTGGCAAAGATCGGCGACGAAGGGCCCTGCAGGAACAGGAATGTCCGCCGATGGGGGTTATTCGTCGCCGCGCCTGCCGTCATTTTCTGCAATCGCCGCTGCTATTGCAGCGCCTCCTTCTGCAGGTTGGCATGCGCAATCAGGGCGCGCAGAAGGTTCCACGGATGCTCGTCCTGCGGCGGCATCGGGCGGTGATTCGACGGGCGGGCATTTGCGAGCGGCACGATGAAATAGTCCGTGCGCGGATCCGGGAACGGGTCGGCGAAGGATTTCAACAGCGGCGCGTGGTCGCCGTAAAAGACGAGCCAGACCGGGCGTTCGAGTTTGCCGAGGCCGTCGACAAGCTTCTTCAGGGCGGCATCCGATTGCTCGAGGATCGCCAGATAGATCTCGACCGGATTGGTGAGGCCTTCGATCCGGCCGGGTTCCCAGGGTCCATGATTTGCCATGGAGGCGACGAAGAAGAAGCCGCTTTCATCCTGCGGCAGCTTCTCGGCTTCCTCGAGCACCCGGGCGGTCAGAACCCCGTCGGAGACGTAGAGACCGTCTGTTGCCGTATCGTGGTCGAAGGCGTCGAGCATGGTGAGCTTGTCGAAGCCGAGCACCGGCATTGCCTTGTGGCGCAGGAAGAATGTCCGGTCGTAGGGGTGGACGAAATGTGTGTGCCAGCCGGCCCTTTTCAATTTCCCCGGCCAGACGACATCGGCATAGTGTGCTGCACGCAGGTAGGGATAGCTCGCATCGACATGGATGTCGTCAGGTACGAGACCGCTTAAGACGGCGAACTCGGTGCGCAACGTGTAGCCGCCCTCGAAGACATTGCTCAATCGGCCCCACTGCACCGCCTGCTTGCGCAACCGGTCGATCGTCGGCAGCTTGATCGTGTCGACGCCGAAATGGCGCATGTCGATGAAAGATTCCGATTGCCAGACGACGATCAGCGGCGCCTCTTCATGGCCGATCAGATCATGCACGGCGGCTAGCAGGCGCTCGGAGAGTTCGGCAACGATCTTCTCGCGCTTGACGCCGAGCCAGATGATGAAATGAAAAACCACCGAGCCGAAGGTGCCGAAGCGCACCGTGCTCATCTTGACATTGACCTTGCCGACGAGGCGCTGGACGAGGGCGGCGGTCGGGCGGTTCACCGGACCGTAGAACAGCAGGATCCATGGGGCATTGGCGGCGGCGATCATCACCACGATCCAGAACGCCTCGTCGCGCGCCGGCAGCAAGCTCGGCTCGAAATACATGTAGAGACCGGAGACGCCGAAGACGTAGAGAAAGGCCACGATCCAGAACACGATGTTGAGCGATGTCGCATAGAAGATCGTCTTGTACTTGAAGAGATCTGCGACGAGGGCGATGTCCGAGAAGACCAAGGGCTCGCGAATGAATTTGAACTTCGCGCGGGAAATGCCGGTGAAGATGATGAAGAAACTCATGGTGCCCGCCGCCGCATAGAGCGGGCGCCAGGAAATCGCGAAAAAGCCGGCAAAGACGAGCGCGATTATCGGAAGCCGGGCGATAATATCGAGCGTATCCTGGTCGCGGCCAAAGGGAGAGGCATTCTTCCGGCGCTCACGCTTCGGCAGAGCGAAACGGTCGGTGAAGAAGATCACGGCGCAGGAAAGAAGATAGCAGCAAAGGGTCAGCGCTGTCGGGTAATCATGCAAATGAAAGGGAAGAACCGCCAAACCGATACCTTCAAGCCTTTTGACCGCGCCGCGGCCTTTAGAGCGGGATGCGCCTTTGACGCTAAGAGCCTTCCTGTCTAAATGCTAACGTCGGCAGCGACAAGCCGCGGGCGATCGCCGACGGTCATCGTCCACGGCTCTGTGCGACCGCCCTGTCGAACCACCAGTCGAGGAGCGGCCGAACGGCGGGACCGAAACGCCCAAGCAAGAAGAGCGTGAGCCCGAAATAGATCTCGAAACGCCTTCGATCGATTCCCGCGACGATCTTTATCGCCACGGCGTCGGTGCTCCAGGGCTTGACGGCACCCATCACGACGCTCGCCTCCGGCGGACGTTGGTCGAGTTCCCGCTCGAACTGCGGCGTCTCGGTATCGGGCGGAAAGCTCACCGACACATGGATGCCGTGGCAGCGTGCTTCGACCCGCAGCGCCTGCGCAAAGCCGTGAAGCGCGAACTTGGAAGCGCAATAGGCCGAATAGCCATAAATACCGATGAGGCCTGCGCCGGAGGATATCATCGCGATACGCCCCTTTCGCCGCCGCACCATGTCCGGATAGACGGCGCGTATGGCATGCACGGTTCCGCAGAGATTCGTCTCCACTTGTCGGCGGAACGACAGCGCGGGCATGGTTTCGAATGGCGCGGGTTCGACAACGCCCGCCGAGGTTACGAGAATGTCGCAAGGGCCGAGGGCTTCGATGCAGCGGGAGATCGCAGCGCCGACCTCTGCCTCATTCGTCACGTCCGCCGCCTCGATGCGGATATCGCCAGCACCGGCGCCGTATTCCGAAACGAGTTTCTGCGCCGCCGATTCAAGAAGATCGCCCGAGCGCGCGATCAGCGACAGCCGCGCACCACGGGCGGCATAGATTGAGGCGACCGCCATCCCTATGCCGCTGGAGCCGCCGGTAATGATCACGTGAGTCATGCTGGAAACTCGCTTGCGGCCGCGGCAGCCCCGGTGGTGCTAACGCGCGGAGATCGCCCTCAGCATCTGTTCGATATCGACGCCGCCAAGCCCGAAATTGCGTTCGGTGAGATCCTTCAACCGCCCTGCAGTCAGCGCCACGGTACGACGAATCTGCTCGTCCGTGTGCTCGCTGGTGATGAAGAAGCGCAGCCGCGCAAGTCCTTCCGGCACAGCCGGATGGATGATGGGCAGCACATTGATGCCGGCGGCGAGCAGGTCGTTCGAAAGCTGCACGGCACGCAACGAGTCCCCGACGATGACCGGCACGACCGAGTAACCCCCGCTCAACCCGGTATCGAGTCCGGCCTCCTTGGCAAGCTTCAAAAACAGGCTGCCATTGCGCCGGAGCGCGGTGGTACGCTCCGGCTCACGTTCCAGGACATCGAGGCTTGCGACCGCCGCCGCGCCCAAGGCGGGCGCAAGGCCGACGCTGTAGACGAAACCGCCGGCAGAGGCCTTGAGCACGGCAGCCAGCGCCGCACTGCCGCCAATATAGCCGCCGCAGCTCGACGTCGTCTTCGAGAGCGTTCCCATCCAGATGTCGACCTCGTGCGGATCGATGCCGAAATGTTCGGCGAGACCCTTGCCGCGCTTTCCGAGGACGCCAAGCGAGTGGGCCTCATCGACCATCAGCCAGAAACCGTATTCGGCCTTAAGCTTCAGCAGGGCAGGCAGGTTGGCGATATCGCCGTCCATCGAATAGATGCCCTCGACGATCACCATGATGTGGCGATAGTCGCCGGACACCGTGCGCAGTACATGCTCCAGGTCGGCCGTATCGTTGTGCTTGAAGAACCGGCGCGTGGCGCCCGAAAGTTTGATGCCGGCAAGCGCACTGTTGTGAATGAACTCGTCGTGGATGACGAGATCCTTCGGCCCCATCAGGCAGCTGATGGCGGCAACATTGGTCAGGTAGCCGCTGACGAAACAGACGGCGGCGTCCACGCCGTAGAAACGCGCGATCCGCTCCTCAAGCTCGATATGGATCGGCCGTTCGCCCGCCACCAGCCGGCTTGCCGAGGCCGAAATTCCGAAGGTGCCGATCGTCTTGCGCGCCCGTTCGAGGACATGGGCGTGCTTGTTCAATCCGAGATAATCGTAAGAGGCGAAATTGATCAGCGTACGGCCATCGATCATCGTCGTCGCGCCGGCCGCGGTCTGGTGCGGGCGATAGAACGGGTTGGCGATGCCGAGCTGCTCGCTCGCGAATCTTTGCGCCACGACCTGCTTGTATTCCGGCAGATCCTCGAAGCGGGCCTGCTGGCGACGCGGAGCGGGGGGCAAATCCCGTTCCGTGCGCGCCATCCGGTTGCGCTCGGACGAGTGATGCGTGTTCCTCATCCTGTCCAGCAGATTCTCTTTGAGACTGCTGTTCATCTTGGAGAAGGTCTGGCCGTTTCCGTCGCTGCTCATTGGCTCAGTGCTTTCTCCTTTGCCGCTCCGACGTGGCGCTGCGTCAGCTCGGTGACGAGCTTGTCGTCATCGCTTTCGACGTCGCCGCCCTGATCGCGCTTGCTGACCTTTTCGTAAAGCTTCCGGGCAACGTCCCCGACCGTCGTGTTGTCGGCGACGCCGCTGAGAGGCATGTCGAAACCGGTGTTCTGCTGGAAGCTGATGCCGAGCTCGACGGCCATCAGGCTGTCGAGACCGATTTCCTTCAGGATTTTGCCTCGGGTCACCGTATCCTTCGACACGCGAAGGATGGCGGCGATTTCCCCGGCGACCAGATCGAAGAGAATGTCCTCAGCCTCCTGTGGCGATTTGCCCTCGATCATGGCGACGAGGTCCACCGTCGTGCCCTCGGCGCCGGACGAATGCTGGTCGGCTGTGCGCAGGATCACCTCGAAGAGCGCATTGCGGGCAACCGGCAGGTTACGCGCCGCCGCCCAGTCGATCTCGGAGATCATCACGACAGCGGCATCTACAGTGCCAGGATCGGCGGCGAGATGGGCTTCGACCATGTCGAGCGCGACCTGTGATTTCAGCGCCGTCTTGCCGATGCGTTTTGCGAGCAAGTCGTTGACATCGGCATTTTGCGTCAGGTAGCCGGCATCGGCGATTGCGCCGAAACCGACCGCCAGGGCCGCGAGGCCCGCCGCACGCCGCGCCCGGGCAAGGCCCTCGAGATAGCCATTGGCGGCGACATAGTTCGCCTGACCCGGATTACCGACCAGCGTGGTTGCGGAAGAGAACAGGATGAAATTGTCGAGCCGGTCCCCGCGCGTGAAGCGGTCGAGGACCGCCGCGCCCTTGGCCTTGGCGTCGATCACCGGCCGGTTGCGTTCGCGGTTGAGATTGCTGATCAGCGCGTCGTCGAGCACCATCGCGGCGTGGACGACGGAGCGCAGCGGTGCTTGCGCCCGCAGCGTTGCAAGCAGCGCCTCGACGGCTGCGGCGTCGGTTACGTCGCAAGCATGCAGCGACGCGGATACGCCACGTTCCGCCCAACGTGCGACCATGGCGGTCGTCTCCGGATCCGGCTGCCCCCGACGCGAGCAGAGCGCGACCCTGCGTGCGCCCTTCTCGACAAGCCAGTTGGCCGCCATTAGGCCGAAGCCGCCGATCCCGCCGACGACGAGATGGACGCCATCCGGATCGACCTTCATGCCGCTGTGCGCCTTGGCGGCAATCTCGTGCTTGCCGGCGACGGGGGGCAGGACGACGATCTTGCCGATATGGCCGGCGTTCTGCATCAGACGGAAAGCATTGCCGATCTCGTCGAAATCGAAGGCTCGGTAGGGAAGCGGAGTCAGTCGCCCTTGCTCGAAAAGCGCGCCGATTTCCATGAAGATGCGCTTCGTCAATCCCGGCTGATTGACGAGCAATTGGTCCGCGTCGATACCGAAGTAGCTGATGTTGCGGCGGAAAGGCCTGAGCCCGATCTTGCTGTCGGCATAATAGTCACGCTTGCCGAGTTCGAGGAACCGCCCGAAGGGTTTGACGAGGGCGAGGCTCTGCTCCATCGCCTCCGCAAAGAGCGAGTTGAGCACGAGGTCCACGCCTTCGCCGCCGGTCACAGCGCGCACGTCACTGACGAAGCCGAGCGAGCGCGAATCGAAGACGTGATCCGCACCGAGCATCTTCAGGAAGCGCCGCTTCTCGCGCGTACCGGCGGTCGCGATGACCTTGGCGCCCTTCAGCTTGGCGACCTGCAAAGCCGCGAGGCCGACCCCGCCCGCGGCACCATGGATGAGGATCGCCTCTCCCGCCTGGATGCGGCCGAGTTCGACCATGGCGTAATAGGCGGTGAGAAAGGCGACTGGCAGGGTGGCGGCCGCCACCGGGCTGATCGTCTGCGGCAGCTTGGCAACGCCGGCGCGCGAGACGACCGCATGCGTCGAAAACGCCGAGGAGGCGATCGCCATCACCGCATCGCCAACCATAAGGTCGTCGACGCCTTTTCCGACCTCGACGACATGGCCGGAAAGCTCCATGCCGATCGTCGCCCCGGCAAAGCCGTCCTCGAGCGCTTCCTCGGGCAAGAGCCCCATGGCCCACATAACATCGCGGAAATTGAGGCCCGTCGCGGCGACGGCGACTACGACCTCGCCTGGTCCTGCGCGCGGCACCTCGGTTTCTTCCCAGGCAATGCTGCCGACCTGAGAACTGACGCGCTGGCGGATGGTAGCCGCCGCAAAAGCGCTCGTCTTCCCCTCCGCCCGGCCGGCGGGACCGGGCACAGCCCGAATCTCGGAGAAGAGGCCGGTCGCCCGGTCGAGCAGCCATTCGCGGTTGGAGCCATCCAGCGTCAGAAGCGGCAGTGCCGCGGCGAGCATCTCGTCCTCGCTCGCGGTATCATCGGTGAGGTCGAGCGAATGAACGTCGAGGAACTCGTATTCGTTCTCTAGCACGCGGACGAATGTCCACAGGCCCGAATTCACCCCGGAACTCGCCGAGGCGGCAACCGGTGCACCGCCCGGTGCCACGAGCACGAGGCGGGGGCGCTCGTTGAGGCCCGTTTCTCCGACATGTTGGCGCAGCGCTTCGGCAAAGGCGCTGAGTGCCAGTACCCGCGTCTGCAGCAAGCCGGAATCCTCGTCGCTGATGCGCTCTGCCGCCGGGGACAGGAATACTGCACGAACCGCGTCGGCGCCAAGGGCGCCGAAAGCGTCGCGCAATGCGGCGACATCGGTATCCATCTCACCCGAGACGGATACGGCAATGGCGCCCGCAGGCATGGACCCGCGCCTGGAACCTGCCACTTCGAGCAGCACATAGGGAGCGGCCCCGATCTCGCTCATTTCCGCTGGCTGGCTTGCCGCGCCGCGTGCTTCAATCAGGATGGTATTGCCGTGTGGGCATTCGCGCTCGACGACGGTGATGTCGCGCAACTTGAGATCGCCCACACATTTTTGCCAATGCGGCACGGCCGCGAGCTTGCCGATCGGGAACTCCGCCGTCTGGCTACGCGCGAACCAGCCATCGGAGAGGCCGAGCGCAAAGTCGCCGAAGATCGATG
>JAPSJG010000544.1 GCA_031178305.1 Sinorhizobium sp. | reverse complement strand
TGCGGCAGCATGGACATGATCGTAGCGGCCGGCGGCGGCGAACGCGACATCAATGTGGACTCGCTGATCGTCGACGAGGCGCTGAGGCGCAACGACCGCGAGCGGCTCCTGAACGAGAAGCTGACGACGGAACTGCGACCGACGCTCTTCCTTGCCCAGCTTTCCAATCTGCTCGCCGGCAATATTTCCATCGTGCACAAGGTCACCGGTTCCTCGCGCACCTTCATGGGCGAGGAGGCGGCCGGCATCTCGGCGGTCGAGACCGCTTTCGCCCGCATCAAGGCCGGGCAGTCGACGCACACGCTCGTCGGCGGCGCCTTCTCGGCCGAACGTCTCGATATCGTACTGCTCTTCGAGGCCATTCAGGGGCACGCGACCGGAGAGTGGCGTCCGATCTGGTCGCGCAAGGCCGAAAATGGCGGCGGCATGATCCTGGGTTCGGTGGGAGCTTTCCTCGTGCTGGAATCGCGCGAATATGCCGAAGCGCGCGGCGCCCGTATCTATGCGACGATCGATGCGATCGGCGGCGATCGCGGCAGCCGCGAGGAGGGCAAGCTTGAGGCACGCCTCAAGGACCTGGCGCGGCCCGCCGCTCGCTTCGAGCCACAGTCGACCGTCGTCTTTTCCGGGACCTCAGGGTTCCACGACCTTGTTCGCCGCGAAAAGGCCTTCCTCGATACCGAATTCGCCGGCCGGCCGGTTCGCGCCTTCGGTGGCCTTGTCGGCCATGGTGTCGAAGCTCAATTCCCGGTCGGGATGGCGCTTGCCGCGCTTGCGCTCGGCAATAGCGCCAAAATCCCGCGCTTCGATCCTGCCGAAGCGCGGATGACGGCGCCCGCAAAGGCAGCGGTCGTCACGACCATCGGCCATGCCCGCGGCGAAGGCATCGCCGTGCTTGCCGCTGAATAAGGGAACCCGAGCATGAGCAAGGCATATAAGGATCACCTCGGCCGTCCGATCGTCGCCGTGACCGGCATGGGCGTCATCACCTCCCTTGGCCAGGGGCTTAAGGACAATTGGGCGGCGCTCACGGGTGGCGTATCGGGCATCCACACGATCACCCGCTTCCCGACGGACAGTCTTTCGACCCGCATCAGCGGTACCGTCGACTTCATCGAACTGCCGGCGGAAAATGCCGTCGAGCGCTCCTATGCGATGGCGCGCGAGACGACGTTGGAGGCTCTGGCACAGGCCGGGCTTTCCGGGGATTTCAACGGACCTCTGTTTCTCGCGGCGCCGCCGATCGAGCCGGAATGGAGCGCGCGCTTCGAGCTTGCCGACCGTTCGCCGCCGTCGGAGCGGCCGGGCGACGCCTATAATCGTTTTCTCGCCGCCATGCGGCAGAAGGCAGACCCCGTGTTCCACGAGGCGGTGCTCTTCGGCTCGATCTCCGAACGTCTCGCCGATCGTTTCGGCACGCGCGGTCTTCCCGTGACGCTGTCGACGGCCTGCGCGTCCGGCGCGACCGCGATCCAGCTTGGCGTCGAGGCGATTCGCCAGGGACGCACCGACCGGGCGCTGACGGTCGCGACCGACGGTTCGGTCAGCGCCGAGTCCCTGATCCGCTTCTCGCTGCTGTCGGCGCTCTCGACGCAGAACGATCCGCCGGAAAAGGCATCGAAGCCCTTCACCAAGGATCGTGACGGTTTCGTCATTGCCGAAGGTGCGGCGACGCTGGTGCTCGAGTCGCTTGAAACAGCACTCGCCCGCGGCGCGCGCGTCTACGGCATCTTGAGGGGCTGCGGTGAGAAGGCGGATCTCTTCCACCGCACGCGCTCCTCGCCCGACGGCGGCCCGGCCATCGCGACGATCCGGGCGGCGCTTGCAGATGCCGGCATCGACGAAAGCGGCATCGGCTACATCAATGCCCACGGCACGTCGACGCCGGAAAACGACAAGATGGAATATCTCTCGATGTCGGCCGTCTTCGGCGATCGCCTGCCGTCGATCCCGGTTTCATCCAACAAGTCGATGATCGGCCATACGCTGACGGCGGCCGGTGCGGTCGAGGCGGTGTTCTCGATCCAGACGATGCTGACCGGCACCTTGCCGCCGACGATCAACTACCAGAACCCGGACCCGGCGATCGTTCTCGATGTCGTGCCGAATGTGAAGCGGGAGCAGCAGGTGACGGCAGTGTTGTCGAACTCCTTCGGCTTCGGCGGCCAGAATGCCAGTCTGGTGATGACGGCCGAGCCGGTTTGAGGATGGCGCAAGCCTTACCCCCCTCTGGCCTGTCGGCCATCTCCCCCACAAGGGGGGAGAGTGCAAGCGGCCTGCCCGTCGCTCCAATCGAAGCGCCGC
>JAPSJG010000107.1 GCA_031178305.1 Sinorhizobium sp. | reverse complement strand
CTCGATGCCTGTCCGACCGGCGCTTTTCCGGCGCCATACCAGATCGATGCGCGACGCTGCATTTCCTACCTCACGATCGAGCACAAGGGTCCGATCGAGCCGGAACTGCGCCCGCTGATCGGCAACCGCATCTATGGCTGCGACGATTGCCTTGCCGCCTGCCCGTGGAACAAGTTCGCCCGGTCGGCCTCCGAAATGAAACTCAAGGCGCGCGAAGACCTCAAGCAGCCGGAACTCGCCTTCCTGCTGACACTTGACGATGCCGCCTTCCGCAGCTTCTTTTCCGGCTCGCCGGTGAAGCGCATCGGCCGTGACCGCTTCATCAGAAATGTCTTGATCGCCGCCGGCAATTCCGGCGAAGAAGGCCTTGTCCCCGCCTGCAGGGCGTTGGCGAGCGATGCCTCCGCGACCGTCAGGGGAATGGCTGTCTGGGCGCTTTCGCGGTTGGTGGGGGCCGAGGAGCTCGCGGCCTTCGCCGGTGGATGCGAGCCGGAGACGGATGAAGAGGTTATTGCGGAATGGAAAATGGCGGGAGTGAGTCGATGAATGTCCTGGTACTTGGCGCCGGCTATTCCGGCACGGCAATCGCGAAGGCGCTCGCGCCCTCCGCACAGTCGGTCACTGGCACGACACGTTCGCCGGGAAAGCTGGCGGCCCTCTCGGCCGCTGGCATCACTCCGCTTCTCTTCGACGGAAACGCAATTTCCGCCGAACTTGCCGAAGCGATGCAAAAGACGACGCATCTCATCCAGTCGATCGCCCCGGGACAGGAGGGCGATCCGATGTTCCGCGCCAACAGGCCGCCGCTTGACGAGTTGCTGCCGGAGCTTCGCTGGGTGGGCTATCTCTCCACCGTCGGGGTCTATGGCGACCATGGCGGCGCCTGGGTCACCGAAGATGCGCCGATCAAGCCGGTCTCGCAGCGCTCGAAGGAGCGCGTCGAAGCGGAAAATGCATGGCTGGACTTTGGTGCCCGGCAAGGCATTCCCGTCGCCGTGCTCAGGCTCGCCGGCATTTACGGGCCGGGCCGCAACGCCTTCCGCAACCTCGCCGCGGGAACGGCGCATCGTATCGTCAAGCCGAACCAGGTCTTCAACCGCATCCGCGTCGAAGACATCGGCGCCGCCGCGGCTTTTCTTGCCGAACGGGGCTTGAACGGCATCTACAATATCACCGATGACGAACCGGCGCCGCCGCAGGACGTGGTTGCGGAGGCCGCGCGGTTGATGGGTGTGGAACCGCCGCCGGAAGTCCCTTTCGAAACGGCCGAGCTTTCCCCGATGGCCCGCTCCTTCTATGGCGAGAACAAACGCGTTTCGAACACGCGGCTGCGACAGGCAGGCTTTGAACTCGCTTTCCCCAACTATCGCGTCTCGCTTGCACAGCTGTGGGCGTCAGGCAGCTGGGACGGATAGTCGTTTCTCGCTAGCGCAATACTGCGACAGTATATCTCACCAATCACGCGCGCATGCCGTCAGATCATCCGAAAGTATAGGATTCTACGCCCCCACCTTGACTGGCCCACATTGCCAATTTTCTGCCTATACTTTGCCATCTCCTGCAACCACTGCGATAGTAAGCCAAATACAACCTTGCCAGCCGCGGATTTTCATCGGAATCGAAATTTTAAATCATCTCTTTTCATCGGCGCGGCAGATGCCGCCGAATTAACGTGTCAAAAAACGATTAGTCGTTGATTCCAAAGAACTTCCTAAAGTCCTTTAAAATAATTTAAACGCTCATCAATTTTAAATTTTCGCCGCTTCGCAATAAATCCTAATCCAAAGTTAACGGTTGAAGCACTTTTTTGCCATTTTTCGCCCCGATTAGCTCGACCTGCAAGGGAACATTTTCAACATTCAATCCGAAGGGGACGTCGCTTGAAGCCAGCGAAGATCAAGGCTGCGGCCGCTGCAGCGCTATTCACCGTCGGGATAGGACTGGTCTCGGTATCCGACAGTCAGGCGGCAGCAGCCAGATGTGGTGGCGCCTCCTGGTACGCCCTCACCTCGAAAACGGCTTCCGGCGAAAGGATGAACGCCTCGCGCCTGACGGCCGCGCATCGCAGCCTGAAATTCGGCACCAAGGTTCAGGTCATCAACAAACGCAACGGCAAGTCGGTCGTCGTCAGGATCAATGATCGCGGTCCCTTCATTCGCGGCCGTGTTATCGATCTATCCAAGGCGGCCGCCTCGCAGATCGGCATGATCCGCTCCGGCGTCGCCAGCGTCTGTTATCAGGTCATCAACTCCTGACCGGCACAGGCGGCAGTCATATTCTATCGCTGCCGTCTTGCTCTTCGATGCCTTCGCCGCTACCACGGCGAAAAAGGAGTTGATCGAAGATGCGACTGGGCGGGAGGCTCTCGGGAGCCATTGACGTTCTTGACGACATAGAGAAGCGCAAGCGCCCCGTCGCCGACGCACTCAAGGACTGGGGCCTCTCCCATCGTTTCGCCGGCTCCGGCGACCGCGCCGCCATCGGCAACATCGTCTATGACGCGCTGCGGATGAAACTCTCCCATGCCTATCTGATGGACAGTGACAGCGCCGTCGCGCTTGCTCATGCGGTCATGTACCGGCAGTGGGGCTTTACCGCTGACCGCCTCGCGGCCGAAATTGCCGACGACAAATTCGCCCCGGAGACGCCGTCGTCGGAGATGGTGAAAGCCTTCAGCGAACGCCGGATCGAAAACGCACCGCTCAACGTACAGGGCGACATTCCCGAGTGGACGCAGGCCTCGTTCGAAGAGAACTTCTCCAACGAATGGCTCGAAGAGGCCAAGGCGCTCGCCGGCCGGCCGACCCTCGACCTGCGCGTCAACACCCTGAAGGCGACCCGTGGGAAAGTACTGAAGGCATTGGAACGCAGCGGCGCCGAACTGGCGGCGATCGCCCGCCATGGCATCCGCATCCCCGCCGGCGAAGGCGCTTCACGCCTGCCGAACGTAACAGCCGAGATTTCCTTCCAGAAAGGTTGGTTCGAGGTTCAGGACGAAGGCTCGCAGATCGTCGCCGACCTGGTCTTCCCGCAGGAGGGCGAGCAGGTGCTCGACTATTGCGCCGGCGGCGGCGGAAAGACGCTCGCCATGTCGGCCGCAATGAACAACAAGGGCCAGGTCCATGCCTACGACACCGACCGCAAGCGGCTGGCGCCGATCATCGAACGGCTGAAACGTGCGGGCACCCGCAATGTGCAGGTGCATGAATCAGCGGAGTCGCTGGCTTCGCTCGTCAGTCGCTGCGACCGCGTGCTCGTCGATGCCCCCTGCACCGGCACCGGAACCTGGCGCCGCCGGCCGGACACGAAGTGGCGGCTGACGCAGAAGAATCTCGAGGAGAGGCTCGCACAGCAGGAAGAGGCGCTTGCCAGCGCCGCTCAGTTCGTCCGTCCCGGGGGACACCTGATCTATGTAACCTGTTCGGTTTTGCCGGAGGAAAACGAATCGCAGGTCTACGGCTTCTGCGAGGACAACCCGGAATTCGAGATTCTTTCGGCCGCCGATACATGGGCGACACTCTTCGGCACCGAAAAGCCGCAGCCCTGGTCCGCCGACATGAAGACGGTGACGCTGACGCCGGCCTCGACCGGGACCGACGGCTTCTTCTTCTGCCTGATGGGACGAAAGGCCTGATACCAGAGCCGCGAGTTCCGCGCATCTACCAGTCAAAGTCGTGTGTTAAAAGAGTTCTAAACTATACTTTTTGACACAAGTTTGCTTTTGGTCCATGACAGCCGCGCTTTATTGGGCATGAGCCGTTGCACGGCCGCCCTGACAGAAGCGAAGGAGAGGGTCATGACCAAGAAATTCATCCGCACAGCCGCGCTGGCACTCGTGACGGCCACGTCCGTGCTGGCCCTGCAGCCGGCCAAGGCTGCGACCGACGCCGCTGCGGTCGTCAAGCATTATGCCGCCATTGCACACGCCAAATATGAGGATGCGCTGACGACGGCCGAAGCGCTCGACAAGGCCGTCGACGCGCTGATCGCAAATCCGACCGAGGAGACCCTGAGGGCCGCGCGCGAGGCATGGCTGAAAGCGCGCAATCCCTATCAGGAGACCGAGGTTTATCGCTTCGGCAACGCGATCGTCGACGAGTGGGAAGGCAAGGTCAATGCCTGGCCGCTCGATGAGGGCCTGATCGACTATGTCGATCCGAGCTACGGCACCGAAAGCGACGAGAACGCGCTCTTTGTCGCCAATGTGATCGCCAACAAGATGATCAAGATCGACGGCAGGGATGTCGATGCGACCAACATCACGCCGGAATTCCTGTCCGGCACGCTGCAGGAGACCGGCGGCATCGAGGCGAATGTCGCGACCGGCTATCATGCGATCGAATTCCTGCTCTGGGGACAGGACCTGAACGGTACCGGTCCCGGCGCCGGCAAGAGGGCCTATACCGACTTCGACACCAAAGCATGCACGAACGGCAATTGCGAGCGCCGCGCCGCTTATCTCAAGGCAGCCTCGAGCCTGCTCGTCTCCGACCTCGAGGATATGGTTGCAAACTGGGCTCCGGAGGGCGATGCCACCAAGGCGGTTGAAGCCGACCCGAAGGCGGGACTTGCCGCAATCCTCACTGGTATGGGCTCGCTCTCGTACGGCGAACTCGCCGGCGAACGCATGAAGCTCGGCCTGCTGCTGCATGATCCGGAAGAGGAGCACGATTGCTTCTCCGACAACACCCACAACTCGCATCTGCATGACGCGATCGGCATCCAGTCAACCTATACCGGCGAATACACCCGGATCGACGGCACGAAACTGACTGGGCCGGCCCTCTCCGAACTCGTCGCCGCCAAGGATGCTGCGCTTGACAAGGAGATGAAGGGAAATCTCGCGACCACGGTCGAGAAGATGCAGGCCATGGCCAAGCGTGCCAAAACCCTCGAGGCCTATGACCAGATGATCGGCGAAGGCAATGCGGAGGGCAATGCCACCGTCCAGGCCGCCATCGATGGGCTGATCGCACAGGCCAAGACGGTAGAGCGCGTCATCGCCGCCCTCGAAATAGGCCAGATCGAGCTTGAAGGTTCCGACAGCTTGGATAATCCTAGCGCCGTCTTCCAATAAACGAAAAAGGCGGGCTGCTTCCGGCAGGTAGCGGCCCGACCTATCCCATGAATGTTCTGACCATCCGCTTTCTCGCGCTCGCCATAGCGTTCCTCGCCGCAACGGCAGCGGCGACGCGCGACTTGCCCGGTGTCGTCCGGGTGGAAGCCGGTCGGTTCGTGGCGGCGAAAGCCGACACCCCCCTCTGCCCTGCCGGGCATCTGCCCCACAACGGGGGAGATTGGCTAGAAGCAAAGCCTTGCCCTGCTGGAAGCGAGCAGACGCCGCAGTCAGCGGAAGTTGCCCAGGTCAGTTTGTCGAACAGGACATCGCCGCTTGACGATTTCCCCCCTTGTGGGGGAGATGCCCGGCAAGGCAGAGGGGGGTGCCGCCCCACACGCGAGGACCTCTCAGGACATGACCTTGAGCGCGTGCTTGAGGTGACGAAGCCGACGACGGACTTTTCCAGAGCCGAACAGTTCGAGGCGATCTCCGGGGGCGCGACGACGACGATCGCACCGATTAACGAGAAGGTATTCTCGCATTTCTCGGCGAATCTCCCCTTCGAGGGCGAAGAGAATTTCAGACTCGGCAAGGCGCTGTTCGAGAAACTCTGGGTGTCGTCCCCCTCCTCCACCCAGGCCTCCGACGGACTTGGGCCGCTCTACAATGCGCGCGCCTGCGAAAGCTGCCATCCACGCGACGGCCGCGGCCGTCCGCCCGAAGGTGCGTCGGATGCGACATCGATGCTGTACCGGCTAGCCCGTGGGCCGCGCGAAGAGGCCGAACGGCGGATAGTCGCCGCCCATGAAGTGCTCAACCTTCCCGATCCGGTTTACGGCGCGCAGTTGCAGGACAGCGCCCTGCCGGGGCTAGCCGCCGAGGGTCGCATAACAATCACCTATACGGAAGAGCCGGTGACGCTCGCCGACGGCGAGTCGGTGTCGCTTCGCAAACCGCACCATGCGGTCGCCGATCTCGGCTACGGCGCCATGGA
The DNA here is from genome assembly GCA_031178305.1 of Sinorhizobium sp. Taxonomy (GTDB): domain Bacteria; phylum Pseudomonadota; class Alphaproteobacteria; order Rhizobiales; family Rhizobiaceae; genus Sinorhizobium. Next base: position 3,969 of record JAPSJG010000107.1, on the reverse strand, counting down.
CGCCGATACAACGCTGTCGCCCCGCGTCGCACCGGCGATGATCGGCCTCGGCCTGGTCGAGGCGATCCATGAGGCTGATATCCTGGCCAGGGCCGATCCGAATGACCGCGACGGCGACGGCATTAGCGGCCGGGCGGCGCTCGTGCGCGACCGGCAGTCCGGCGCCATCGCGCTCGGCCGCTTCGGCTGGAAGGCGCAGAACCCGACCGTTCGCCAGCAGACCGGCGACGCCTTTGCCATCGACATAGGCCTGTCTACGCCCGATGTCGACCGCAGCCATGGGGATTGCACCGCGGCGCAGACCGCCTGTCTCGAACTCCCAACCGGTGTGCAGCCGCGGCTGGGGGCCGTCGAGGCTCCCGATCCCGTGCTCGGACTCGTGACCTTCTATTCCTCCAATCTCGCCGTGCCGGCCCGCCGCAAGGCGAGCTTTCCCGAGACCTTGAGGGGCAAGCGGCTTTTCTACGAGGCTGGGTGCCCGGCCTGCCACACACCGAAATACGTGAGCCGGCGCGATGCTCCGCATGAGGAGGTGGCCTTCCAGTTGATCTGGCCCTACTCCGACTTCCTGCTGCACGACATGGGCGAGGGCCTCGCCGATGGCCAAGAGGTCGGTGTCGCCAGCGGTCGCGAATGGCGCACGCCGCCGCTCTGGGGAATCGGGCTGACGAGGACCGTCAGCGGCCACACATTCCTGCTTCACGACGGGCGTGCGCGCAATTTCACCGAGGCCATCCTCTGGCATGGCGGCGAAGCGGAAAAGGCACGCAACGCCTTCGCCGCCATGGCGAAGGATGACCGCAAAGCCCTCTTGACCTTTCTGGAGTCGCTCTGATGCGCCTGGGCCTGCTCCTGCCACTCTCTCTCCTGTGCGTCACGATCGCCACCGGTCCCGCGGCGGCACAGGAAGGCGAAGCGCCATTGCCGCGCGTTCTTGACGATACGGCGCTGCCGGGCGTGATGGCGAAGGCCGTGGACGACTTTATCATTCCGGGCTACCGCAACCTCTCGCGGGCGACCGCTACCCTTGCCGCCACGAGCGCGGCGCTTTGCGCACAGCCCTCCGAAGCCGCATTGCAAACGAGCCGGTCGGCCTTCGCGGAGGTCGTGCAGACATGGTCACGGATCGAAATCATCCGGCTCGGGCCTGCGCTCGAACAGAACCGCTTCGAACGCTTTCTCTTTTACCCGGACCGAAAAAGCACCGGCTTGAAGCAGGTTCAGGCCGTTCTCGCCAAGAGCGACGAGCGCGCGACCGACGTCGAAAGCCTCAAGGCAAAGAGCGTCGCGGTCCAGGGCCTCAGTGCGCTCGAATATGTCCTCTACGGCAAGGGAGCGGATAGGCTTGCCGGCAAGGACGGCAGCTTCCGTTGCCGCTACGGGCACGCCATCGCCGGGAACCTCGAGGCGATTGCCGGCGAGTTGCGTGCCGCATGGGAAAAGCCGGACGGCATCCAAGCCGCCTGGAAGGCGCCCGGCCCCGACAATCCGCTCTTCCGCGACAATAAGGAGGCCGCAACCGAACTGCTCGGCGTTCTCGTCCATAGCGTCGAAATGGTGAAGGACCAGCGGCTGCGCCCCTTCTATGCCGGAACGATCTCCGCAAGACCGGGCAAGGACAATCCGAAGCTCGCGATCTACTGGCGCTCCAATCAGACGATGCCGTCTATTTCAGCGAATTTTCGGGGCCTGCAGACATTCTTCGTCACTTCCGGCATGGAGGGACTGCTGCCCGCCGACAGCCGCTCGATCGCCGGCTCGGTGAATTTCCTCCTGAAAACACTAATCAGCGCGGCCGACCGGATCGATGATCCGATCGACGCAGCGCTCGCGGACGACAAGCGGCGCGCCATCCTCAATTTCATCGCTCTCAACACTGCCGATCTGCTCGACCGGCTTAATCATGATTTCGGGGGTGCGATCGGCCTTGGAGCCGGTTTTTCCTTTGCCGATGGTGATTGACGCGGGAAGATGAAACCGGCCGCAGCTCTCAGCGGTTGACAAGAGGCGCTTTTCGGCGCAAAGCGCAGGTCGTGTCCGCTGCCGCGGACAGCTTCCACCCATAAGGATCAACAGAAGATGAACCCCGACAGTCGAAGTCGAGTCTTCATGCTCACGGCCGTCCGGACCTGATTGATCAAGGCTCCGTCGGTCGGACTCGACGACATGGAGCCCAACATGCTGCGCATCTACAAAAGCCAGAACAGCCATCTCGTGCTCGTCGACCACTCCGCCGGATTTACTGCGGAGGAGACGGTGGCATGGTTCGACCTCTTCAATCCTTCCGCCGACGAGACGCGGCTCGTAGAAGGCCATCTCGGGATTGAAATCCCGACACGCGACGAGATGCAGGAGATCGAACTTTCCGACCGTCTCTACCAGGAAGACGGCGCCGAGTTCATGACCGTCACTTCGACGGCGAAGCTCGACAGCGATCATCCGGCCAAGGTGCCGGTCACCTTCATCCTGAAGGGAACGACGCTCGTCACGGTGCGCCACGCCGATCCGAAGCCGTTCGAGCTCTATGCCAACCGCATTCAGAAGCCGAACGGCGCAGCCTGCGACACGGGCGAACTGGTCATGCTCGGCCTGCTCGAGACCATGATCGACCGTATCGCCGATGCGCTGGAGCGTGCCGGCAACGAAGTCGACGCGATCTCGCGCGAGGTCTTCCGCAAGTCTCATGCCAGCGCCACCAAGAAGACGCGCGACCTGCAATCGCTGATTGAACAGATCGGCCAGAAGGGCGACCTGCTCACGACCATCCGCGAAAGCCTCGTCAGCATCGGCAGGCTGGTGGCCTACCACGTCGCCGTCGAAGGAAGCAGCCCGCGCAAGGCGGCGAAGGAAAGCCGGCAGCGGACCAAGCTGATCCAGCGCGACGCGTCATCGCTCGGCGATCACGCGCTGTTCCTGTCGAACAAGATCAATTTCCTGCTCGACGCGACCCTCGGCCTCATCAACCTCGAGCAGAACCAGATCATCAAAATCTTCTCGGTCGCGGCCGTCGTCTTCCTGCCGCCGACGCTGGTCGCCTCGATCTATGGCATGAACTTCGAGGTTATGCCGGAACTCGCTTGGCACGTGGGCTATCCCTATGCGCTCGGCATGATGGTGCTTTCCGCGCTGTTGCCCTATCTCTATTTCAAGCGGCGGGGGTGGTTGTGACGATGACGCACTCTCCTCGGCTGTGCCCTAGCGCATCGGCCGGAAAATCGGAACCGATTTTCGGAAAGCACGATGCGTAGGCTCAAAGACTTACAGCGTCCTTTGTGCGTCCTGAAGGACGCGCGGCGCTGTAGGCAACTCCTCCCCAACCTCTCCCCACAAAGGGAATCGGCTTGCGAGGCCGCACCGGCCTTTCTCAATCTCAGCGGTTTCGCGCGTTCTTGCGTCGAAGATGGGGTTCGGCAGGCCGCGGGTGCGAGCCCCTCTCCCTTGTGTGGAGGGGTTGGGGAGGGGTTTGCCACGGAAACACGCCTCCGCCTCGGAAATCCTATCACCCCCAAAAACCTCATCGACCGACGCAGCTTCGTCAAGATGGCAGGTGCCGTCTGGGTGGCGGCGCTTGGTCCTCGCGCCGCCTTCGCGCTCGAAACAGCGGACGCTGTTTTCGCCTCCGCTTTCATGGCACCAGATGGCACCTATGGCATCGCGACACTCACCGAAGGGGGCGAGATCGTGGACCGGACGCCGCTCCCGGCACGTGCGCATGGCATGGCTTTCTCGCCGGCGAGCAGGCGGGCCGTCGCCTTCGCCCGCCGGCCCGGTACCTACGCGATGATACTTGCGACCGACGGAAGCGTGGAGCCGATCGTGATTTCGGCCGTCGAAGGCCGACACTTCTTCGGCCATGGTTGCTTTTCCGCCGACGGCAGGCTGCTCTACGCCACCGAGAACGATTTTTCCGCCCATCGCGGCATAGTCGGCGTCTATGACGGCACGGAGGGTTTTGCCCGCATCGGCGAA
>JAPSJG010000106.1 GCA_031178305.1 Sinorhizobium sp. | reverse complement strand
AGACAGGACATATGAAAGCCAGGAAGAGACGCATGCAGGGGCCTGATTTCGACGTCGATTTCAAACCCGCCCATGGCGAGGCGGTGCCGGTGGCCGAGAACGTGCAGCGGATCACCGTCAACAATCCCGGCCCTTTCACTTTCCACGGCACGAACACCTACATCGTCGGCCGCGGCTCGGTCGCGGTGATAGATCCGGGGCCGGAGGACGAGGCGCATTTCCGGGCGCTGATGGCAGCGCTCAAGGGCCGCGAGGTGACGCATATCGCCGTCAGCCATACGCACCGCGACCATTCCCCCCTCGCCCGCCGGCTGAAGGAAGCGACCGGCGCTATCATCGTCGGCGAAGGTCCGCATCGCGCGGCACGTCCACTGCATGTGGGTGAAACCAACCCCTTCGCCGAAAGCTCGGACATGGCCTTTGCTCCCGACGCCGCGCTCGCCGATGGCGAGCGGATCGAGGGCGACGGCTGGAGCCTGACCGCAGTCGCGACACCGGGGCACACGGCCAACCACATGGCTTTCGCGCTCGACGGTAGCGGCATCCTTTTCTCGGCCGATCACGTGATGGCCTGGGCGACGAGCATCGTTGCGCCGCCGGACGGCGCCATGGCCGACTACATGGCCTCGCTCGACAGGCTGCTTGCCCGCGACGACCGGCTCTATTTCCCCGGCCATGGCGGCCCCGTCATCGAGCCAGGCTCCTTCGTCCGGGCACTGAAGGCGCACCGCAAGATGCGCGAGCGCGCCGTCATCGAACGACTGCGCGCCGGCGACCGGACGATTCCCGACATGGTGAAAGTGATCTATGCCTCGACCGATCCGCGCCTGCACGGCGCAGCGGCACTTTCGGTGCTCGCCCATATCGAGGACCTTATCGAGCAAGGCCGGGTCGCGACCGACGGCCCGCCCTCGCTCTTCGGCGAGTATCGGCTGGCATGAGGCGAGCTACGGTTTGGTTTTCTGCCAGTTGCGGGATTGCCTCTCTGGCCCTGCCGGGCATCTCCCCGACAAGGACCCGACAAGAGGGAGATTGGCAAGAGTTAAGAGCCTGGTCTCAGTCCCCGGCGATCCCCAGGAGTTCGGCGTCGAGCGCGCGCAGGAATTCCTCGGCGAAGGCGGCACCTATGCCGAGATCGTGTTGGCCGTAGCGCGAGGCGACGCGCAGGTCGACGAAGGTGGTCTCCGCCTCCTCCCGCAGCCGTATCAGCACATCGAAACGGAAGCCGACGACGAGCGTCCGCCATTCGCCCTGCAGCACGACGTCACCGGGGCGTCGTCCCGGTATGCTGCCATCCACGCGTAGGGGGCCCGGCCGCACGGCCGGGACCGGGATGACCTGAGGCTCCGTGCCGCTCTCCACCCCCGTGCCGGGACGCACGGCCAAGTCTTTGAGGTCGGCGCGCGCGTTCTCCACCCCAAGCTCCGCGACCGTGCGTATGCGTGTCTCCTCCTCGACCTTGCGCACGCCCTGGAAGACGCGGTCGAGCGCGCCTTCGTAGCGTCGGCCGGTCAGTCCCGGATAGGCGGCGATCTGCGCCTCTCGATCCTCGGGCGTCACCGTCGGGTTGCGTCTGATCCAGCTCTCCTCGGCTTGGGGCACCTCGATCCAGGGCGGCGGCCTCACCGTATCGGTGCTGACGTCGTATATCGCCGGCCGCATCACATATTGCGCCGCTCCATAGCCAAACAACCCGAGGGGAAGCGCCGCATAAAACAGCGCCGATACCGATGCCTTGCCGCCGATCGCGGCCACCTGCCACAGACGCGCGAGCCCCACCGCCGCAAGCAACACGCCGAGGAAGCAAAAGCCCACGGCAGCGAGCGCCAGAGCCAGGAAATGCGGTGTCGTCAGCGGACCGAACCGATGCGCTGCCAGCGCCAGCGCGAAAAGCAGGAATCCTATTCGGGCGAGCCGGCGCGCCCAGTGGGCAGCATAGGAATAGGGACGCTCGTAACGAACAACCATGAAACGGAATCAATCCCCGCGACGGAACAGACCCCGTCTTCTTAGAGCATTTTGCAGTCAGGTGGAATCACCTGACGTCGTACAAGTGCGGCAAAAACAAACAGATAGAGCGGCAGCGCGAACGGCTCTGAGCGTATCCCGCTCTGGACGATGGCCGGTGTGCTGGAATCAAAATGCTCCGGGTTATGCCGCCGGCCCTCGCGCTACCGCACAATGCTCGGATCGAAACTGATTTAGGAAACATAAAACGACTCGAACTGCTACAGTAGGTTCGCGCCTTGAAGGACACGCGCGCTCAAGTCGAGCAGGTGCCGCAAATTCGCCATTCTCGTTAACCAGTTATTTACTTTAACAAGTTTCGGCGGCTGACCGCCGAGGAAGCGAGTTGGAGGCAACGGCCCGCGCAATCGGAAAACAGGGCGCGGCAAGTTACGGAGAGACATCATGGCCGCATCGGAAACCAGCCTGGAGATCGTCCGCCCTGCCCCGCCGCCGCACGCAGAGGACGCGGCCATTCCGATGGCGTTGCTGGAACTCGAACTCTCGCTCGACCGCTTCTCAGGCGAGGAGAGCGAATTCGCCGATTTCGTGCGTAGCGTGGCCGAGGACGTCGGCGGCGAATTCCTCTTCGGGCTGCCCGCCTCCGGCCTTGTCGACGATTGCCTGACGATTGCCGTCCTGCGCCTCGGCGCCAGCGGAGACAAGGCCCCGATCATCCTGTTCGTCTGCCTTGACGCGGATGGGAGCACGGTGCGCGCCGAGCAGCCGAGCGAGCGGACCGCCGATCTCCAGAGCTTCGCCGAGGCATTCGTCGGCGTGCTCGAGCGCATCTGAGGCCGCAGACTGATGTTCACGGCGCTATGGGCGCATGATGATTCGTTTAGCCCAAAGCCGCCGGCGGATATCCTTCCATGTGCCGCTCGGCACTTGCGGTCCTTGTCCCCTTTTCAGGAGGACGTAACGAGATGGTTACAAGAGCGGTGACGCTTGCGGCCGCCGGCCTCCTGCTTACGGCATGCCAGACGATGACGCCCGAGGAGCGGCGGGCGCGTGATGAAAGCACCTGCGCCTCCTACGGTTTCCGCCGCGGCACCGACGCGTTCGCAATGCCTGCAGCGTATAGATCTCGACCGCCGCGCCGAAGCACGTGCCTTCCGCTACCGAGGCGACGCGATGCTCTGGGGCTGGGACCGCCCCATCATCGTCGAGAGGCGGGTGATCGTCAGGCAATGATGATCCCAAATTGCTCCCTGCTCGCGACGCTCGCAATTAGAGGGAACAAAGCCGGCGCCACGAGTTACCTCTCCCCGTCGAAAACGGCGAGAAGGTGCCGGCTGGCGGATGAGGAGCACGCGAGCCCCCGGACAGCCCTCAACTCGCCGCCCTCGCCTCGATCTGGCCGTTGCCGTTGATTGCCGCCTGTGCCGCCGCCAGTCGGGCGATCGGCACGCGGAAGGGTGAGCAGGAGACATAATCTAGGCCCGCCTCCTCGCAGAAGCGGATCGAGGCCGGATCGCCGCCATGCTCGCCGCAGATGCCGAGCTTGAGGCCGTTCTTGGTGCGGCGGCCGCGGTCCGCGGCGATCTGGATCAATTCCCCCACGCCGTCGAAATCAAGGGAGACGAAGGGATCCTGCTCGATGATGCCCTTCTGCTGGTATGTGGCGAGAAACAGGGCCGCGTCGTCGCGCGAAATCCCGAAGGTCGTCTGCGTCAGGTCGTTCGTGCCGAAGGAGAAGAAATCAGCGGATTCGGCGATCGTGTCCGCCCTGAGTGCGGCGCGCGGCAACTCGATCATCGTGCCAACGAGATAGTCGATATCCATCCCGGCCTCGCCGATCACTTCCTTGGCGACAGCATCGATCCGCTCCTTCACATAGTCTAGCTCGGCACGCAGCCCGACGAGCGGCACCATGATCTCCGGCACCACCGGGGCACCGGTCAGGCGCGCAGCCTCGACCGCGGCCTCGAAGATGGCACGGGCCTGCATTTCGACGATCTCCGGATGCGAGATCGCCAGACGGCAACCGCGATGGCCGAGCATCGGGTTGAATTCATGCAGCGCCTCGACCCGCTGGCGCAGATGCGCCGGGTCGAGGGCTAGTACGCCGGCGACCTCCGCGATCTCTTCGTCGCTCTTCGGCAGGAATTCGTGCAGCGGCGGGTCTAAGAGTCGGATCGTCACCGGCAGGCCGTGCATGATCGAGAAAAGCTCGGCGAAATCCGAGCGCTGCATCGGCAACAGCTTCGAGAGCGCCGCGCGCCGACCGTCCTCGGTCTCGGCGAGGATCATCTCCCGCATCACATTGATGCGGTCGTCCTCGAAGAACATGTGCTCGGTGCGGCAGAGCCCTATGCCTTCAGCGCCAAAGGAGCGGGCGGCGCGGGCATCGGCCGGCGTCTCGGCATTGGTGCGCACGGTCATCCGCCGGCTCTGGTCCGCCCATTGCATGATCTTGCCGAAATCGCCCGAAAGCTCGGGCTGCAACATCGGAACCTCGCCCTTCAGGACCTGGCCGGACGAGCCGTCAATGGTGATGACGTCGCCCTTCTTCAGCGTCACGCTCGCGGCGATCAAAAGTTCGCTGCGATAATCGACACGGATATTGCCGGCGCCGGAGACGCAAGGAGTGCCCATGCCGCGCGCGACAACGGCCGCGTGGCTCGTCATGCCGCCTCGCGCCGTCAGGATGCCTTCGGCGGCGTGCATGCCATGGATATCCTCGGGGCTCGTTTCGACACGCACGAGAATGACCTTGCGGCCTTCCTTGACCGCCTGCACCGCTTCCTCGGAGGTGAATACAATCTCGCCCGTTGCCGCCCCCGGCGAGGCCGGCAGGCCGGAACCGATGATGTCGCGGCGTGCGTGCGGGTCGATGGTCGGGTGCAGCAGCTGGTCGAGAGAGGCGGGATTGATGCGCGACACCGCCTCCTCCTTCGAAAGCAGCCCCTCTTCCGCCATGTCGACGGCGATCTTCAGCGCCGCCTTGGCGGTGCGCTTGCCAGAGCGGGTTTGCAGCATCCAGAGCTTGCCGCGCTCGATGGTGAATTCGAGATCCTGCATGTCGCGGTAATGCCGCTCGAGCGTGTTGCAAATCTGCTCGAACTCCGCAAAGGCCTCCGGCATCAGCTTTTCCAACGAAGGCTTGTCCGAGCCGGAGGCGATGCGTGCGGCCTCGGTGATGTTCTGCGGGGTGCGAATTCCCGCGACAACATCCTCGCCCTGGGCATTGACGAGGAACTCGCCGTAGAGCTCCTTCTCGCCAGTCGAAGGATTTCGCGTGAAGGCGACGCCCGTCGCCGAGGAGTTACCGAGATTGCCGAAGACCATTGCCTGGACGTTGACCGCCGTTCCCCAGCCGGAGGGTATTGCGTGAAGATGGCGATAGGTGATGGCGCGCGGGTTCATCCAGCTCGAGAAGACCGCGCCAATCGCGCCCCAGAGCTGGACCTCCGGATCCTGCGGAAAAGGTTCGCCCAGTACCTCCTCGATCGCCTCCTTGTAGCGCGATATGACGTGCTGCCATTCGACGGCGGATAATTCCGTGTCCTGCTCGTGGCCGAGCCGCGCCTTCTCCTCCTCAAGGATCTCCTCGAAGATGTCGTGATCGACACCCATGACGACATCGCCATACATCTGGATGAAGCGGCGGTAGCTGTCCCAGGCGAAGCGCGCATCGCCGGCATCATGGCCGAGCGCATGCACCGAATGGTCGTTGAGCCCAAGGTTCAACACCGTGTCCATCATGCCCGGCATCGAGGCGCGGGCGCCGGAACGGACGGAAAGAAGCAGCGGGCGGGTAGTGTCGCCGAAGGTTCGTCCGGTGATCTCCTCCACGCGCGAAATCCCCTCGCGCACCTGCTCGCGCAGGCCTTCGGGCATGGTACGACCGTTTTCGAAGTAGCTGTTGCAGGCATCCGTGACGATCGTGAGTCCGGGCGGCACGGGCAGGCCGAGATTGCACATCTCCGCGAGATTGGCGCCCTTGCCGCCGAGCCGGTCGCGATCTCCCGCTTTGCCTTCGGCCTTGCCGCCGCCGAAGGTGTAAACCCACTTCGCCATGCCTGTTTCTCCACCACAAAGAGCTCTAGCGCGGGATGAGGAAAAGTGTGCGCGGTTTCCGCCCGCATCCCGAGTTGGCTTCTTAGAATTGCTCACGTTTATGATTTTAGGTCGATCCGACCTAAAATCATCGTGATCTTGTGAGGATCTACAGTATATGTTTCGGGTGGAAAATGCACTTGGCGAAGATTTTTGCTGCACTGCATCAATTTTGCAAATGAAGGCCGCTTCGCCGGACCGGGGACGCCTATTTTCAGACCGCTTCGCGCAAGCGCTCGGCCATCTGCAGATCGACGGAGACGAGCTGAGAGACACCCTGCTCGGCCATCGTCACGCCGAACAGGCGGTTCATGCGTGCCATCGTGATCGGGTTGTGCGTAATGATGATGAAGCGCGTCTCGGTCGAGGCAGCCATTTCGTCCATCAGGTTGCAATAGCGCTCGACATTGTGGTCGTCGAGCGGCGCATCGACCTCGTCGAGCACGCAGATCGGCGCCGGGTTGGTGAGAAAGACGGCGAAGATAAGCGCCATCGCCGTCAGCGCCTGCTCGCCGCCGGAAAGCAGCGTCATGGTCTGCGGCCTCTTGCCCGGCGGCCGGGCAAGAATCTCGAGCCCGGCTTCAAGCGGATCGTCGCTCTCGATCAGCTGCAGTTCGGCCGTGCCTCCGCCGAAGAGATGGGTGAAGAGTCGCTGGAATTGCGCATTGACCACGTCGAAGGCGGCAATCAGCCGCTCCCGACCCTCACGATTGAGGTTCTGGATGGCGCTTCTGAGCTTGCGGATCGCCTCGATGACGTCGTCGCGCTCCTTGAGCAGCGCCGCCAGGCGTTCTGAAAGCTCCTTCTGTTCCTCGTCGGCGCGCAGGTTGACGGCGCCGAGCCGCTCCCGCTCGATCTTCAGCCGCTCGAGCTCCCGCTCGATCGCCCGCATGTCCGGCAGCGCCTCATCGACGGCAAGTCCCGTCAGGCGCATCACTTCGTGCGGGGCGCAGGAGAGCGCCTCCAGTATGCGCGCCTCGATTTCGACGCGCCGCTCGCGCGCCGAAACAAGCCGTTCCTCGGCCCGGCCGCGCTTCTCGCGCGCTTCCGCCAGCTCCGAAAGGGCGGTCGCGGCGATGCGGTCGGCCTCGCGCTGGCGGTTCTCCGCCTCGGCAAGGATGTCTGCCGCCTCCCGGCGCGCCGCCTCGGCTTTTTCCAGTTCGCGGCTCAGTGAGCGGCGTTTTTCCTCGAAGGCGTCGGGCGCATCGATGAGTTCCTCGACCTCCTCGCGGGCCTCCATCTCGCGCTCGCGCAGCGTTGCGATGTGCTCTTCGGCGCTCGCGGCCCGCGCCCGCCAGGTCTCGCGCTCGGCGGCAATCGTGGAAAGCCGGCGCATCCGTGCCTCGTTTTCGCGCGCGAGGCCGTCATGGGCCGCGCGCGCCTCGGCAACGGCGGAGCGATCGGCTGCAACCTCGGCGGTTCGGGTGCGAAGGCTGAGATCGAGGTCGGAAAGGTCGGGTGCGCCGGCAAGCGCGTCGGTCGCCGCCTCGATCTGCTCGGCAATTTCTTCCACCTGCCGCTCGACCTGGAGCCTCGTCTCGGCGAGGACGGCGCGGCGGCGGGCGAGATCGCCGGAGGCGCGCTCGGCCGCAGCCAGTGCATCGCGCGCGTCGGCCAATTGCCGTGCGATCATGCGCTGAGCGTCGCGCGAAAGCCGAAGCCGCTCGCCCTCGGCGCGGATTCGCTGCGCCGCTGCGGCAAGGTCTGACTCGACGCGCCTCAATTCCTCGGCCGCGTTCTCCACCTCACCCTCGAGTTCCGCCAAGCGGTTCTTTTGCGCCAGCCGCAAGGCTGCGGCACTCGGCGCCTCCGACCCGGTCACATGGCCGTCCCAGCGCCAGACGGCGCCTTCCCTCGTCACCAGCCGCTGGCCGGCCTTCAGAAGCGGCAGCAGCCGTTCCGCCTGCGCCTCGCTCTCGACGATGCCGATCTGGCGCAGCGTCCGGGCAAGCGCCTCGGGGGCGCCTACATGGTCGCTCAGCGCCGAAATGCCGCTCGGCAGGGCGGGATCCCCGTCATCGTCGCCCGGCATGCGCCAGTGGGATGGAGCGGCCTTATCCAAGGACGAGTCGAGGTCGTCGCCAAGTGCTGCGCCGAGCGCCGTCTCGAAGCCGCGGTCGACCTTCATCTCCTCAACGACCGCCGGGTAGGTGCTGGCGCCGGCCGCCTCCAGGATTCGGCGGATCGTACGCGCCTCCGTCTCGACGCCGTTCAGCCGCGCTCGCGCCTCATCGACGGGCAGGCGGGCGGCGGCTTCGTCGGCGCGCGCCTCGGCCAGGCTTTCTTCAACTGCTATGATTGCAGCCTCCGCCTCTTCGAGTGCCGCTTCTGCCGCCTCCACCTGGCCACGCTTTTCGCGCGGGTCGGGCAGCGCTGCCATCTGCCGGTCGACTTCGTCGAGATCGCGCGTCTGGTCGGAGAGCTGGCGGGCAAATCGCGCCTGCCGCTCGGAAAGGTCGCGCAGCGTCCGCTCGATCTGGTTGCGGCGGGCCTGCGCCTCGGCGCGCTCAGCTGTCAGGCGTGCGAGGTTGGCCTCGCTGGCAACGAGGGTCTCGTTGGCATCCTCCAGCCTTTCTCGGGCCTCCGCAGCGCGGTCGTCCACCTCGGCCAGCACACCCTTGAGCTCTTCTTCCTCCCCATCGAGTCGGGCGAGAATGCCCGCATTGTCGGCGATGAGCCGCTCCTCGCGGGCGATGTCCTCTGCAAGCTGCGCCAGCCGCCGCTGCAATTCGTCGCGGCGGCGCAATATGCGGCCAGCATCCTCCTCGAGCTGGGCGCGGGCGATCTGCAGGCGCTGCAGCGCCGCTGCTGCCCTCGCCTCGTTCTCGCGCAGTTCGGGCAGCTTCAGGCTGGCGATCGCCTGATCCTTTGCCGCCTGCATTTGTACCTGTGCCTTCTCGGCCACCAGCGCGGTAACCTGGTTCAAGTGGCTGGTCGCCTCGGCTTCCGCCTCCTTGGCCTGGACCCAGCGTATGTGAAAGAGAATCGCTTCGTGCCGGCGGATCTCGGCGGAGAGCATCTTGAAGCGATTGGCCTGGCGCGACTGGCGCTTCAGGCTTTCGATCTGGCTTTCGAGCTGCGAAGTGACATCGTCCAGCCGCTCGAGGTTGGTCTCCGCCGCCTTCAGACGCAATTCCGCCTCGTGCCGACGCGAATGCAGGCCGGAAATGCCGGCCGCCTCTTCGAGCAGTTGCCGGCGCGCCTGCGGCTTGGCGGCGATCAGTTCGCCGATCCGGCCCTGCCCGACCATCGACGGCGACCGCGCGCCGGTCGATGCGTCGGCGAAGAGCAATTGCACGTCCTTGGCGCGCGCTTCCTTACCGTTGATGCGGTAGACCGAGCCCTGCTCGCGCTCGATGCGGCGCGTCACCTGGATTTCGTCGCTGTCGTTGAAGGCGGCGGGCGCGGTGCGGTCGCCGTTGTCGAGGTAAAGCCCCACTTCAGCCGTGTTGCGCGCCGGCCGGTTGCCCGATCCGGAGAAGATCACGTCGTCCATGCCGGAAGCGCGCATGTTCTTGTAGGAATTCTCGCCCATCACCCAGCGCAGCGCCTCGACGAGATTCGACTTGCCGCAACCGTTCGGCCCCACCACGCCGGTCAAGCCCCGCTCGATGGCGAATTCCGTCGGTTCGACGAAGGATTTGAAGCCGAGCAGGCGGAGCTTGGTGAATTTCATGGACAGGACGCTGGGGCGGGAAAAGACCCGCAGCCCCCTTTACCCTGCCGCGCATCTCCCCCACAAGGGGGGACACTGGCAAGCGGCGATGTCCCGCTCGACCAACTTCCTTTCGGCTGGGGCACTGAAAGCAGCGGCCTCGGCATAAGCGGCCTTAATGTAGCGCAGAGGCGTGCTCCCAGCGACTCTCCCCCCTTGTGGGGAAGATGCCCGGCAGGGCAGAGGGAGTCATTCCCCTTGAACGCAAAAACGGGCGCACGGCCGCCGCCGTCGCCCGTTGTCTTGAAAAGCGAAGGGTCAGAGCT
>JAPSJG010000105.1 GCA_031178305.1 Sinorhizobium sp. | reverse complement strand
ACCTTCGGTACCGTCGAAAGCCACATGATCAGGATGAAGAGGAGCGCGGTGACGAGCCAGGTCCAGGTCGGCTTGCCCTTGCGTGCATGCGTCGTGTTGAACCAGTGGCGGATGGTGACGCCCATCAGGAAGACGAGCGCGGCGATGATCCAGTTGAATGCCGTCGCGAAGGCGAGGGGATAGTGGTTCGACAGCATGAAGAAGATGACGGGCAGCGTCAGATAGTTGTTGTGCAACGAGCGCTGCTTGGCCTGGGCGCCGAGCCTCGGATCGGGCGTGCGCCCGGCGATCAGATCGGCAACGACGATCTTCTGGTTGGGGATGATGATGAAGAAGACGTTGGCCGACATGATCGTCGCCGTGAAGGCGCCGAGGTGCAGAAAGGCGGCGCGGCCGGTGAAGACCTGCGTATAGCCCCAGGCCATGGCGACGAGCACGCCGTAGAGCAGGATCATCAGGCCCCAGGTGTTGTTGCCGATCCGCGATTTGCAGAGAAGGTCGTAAAGCATCCAGCCGAGGCCGAGCGAGGCAAGCGAGATTGCGATCGCCGTCGTCGCGGAAATATCCAGTACTTGACGGTCGATCAGGAAGAGATCCGCGCCGCCGTAATACACGATGCAGAGCATGGCGAAGCCGGAAAGCCAGGTCGAGTAGGACTCCCATTTGAACCAGGTGAGGTGTTCCGGCATCCTCTCGGGTGCGACCAGATATTTCTGGATATGATAGAAGCCGCCGCCATGGACCTGCCATTCCTCCCCATATGCGCCCGCCGGCAGATGATCGCGCTTCGTAAGGCCAAGATCGAGGGCGATGAAATAGAAGGAGGAGCCGATCCAGGCGATGGCCGTGACGACGTGCAGCCAGCGGACGGCAAAGGCCAGCCATTCCCAGGCGATGGCGAATTCGTGCATTCAGTTCCCCTTTCTCTCCGTCGGCTCACCTTGCGAGAAAAACCGGAGGCGGGAAAGGGGAGATTTCGTTGCTCGTCCGCATTTCGCCGCGTGGTGCCTGTCTCGCGAAGCTCATCTTTTACAAAAGCTTAGATTGACGCCCTGAAAGTTCGATTCAGACATTTCAACATCAGCATCAAGCGAGGCCGCCGGGCCTGAGTGCGCCCAGAATCCAGTCGCGGAAGGCGCGGATCTTGGGCGTATTGCGGCGCGCATGGGGATAGACGAGCCAGTAATCGTGGCCGTCGCTGCAGCGCAGATCGAAGGGTTGGTAAAGTCTGCCGAGCGCCACGTCGTCGCTATAGAATTCCGGCATCAGCATCGCTACGCCCTGGCCGGCCACCGCTGCACGTGCCTCAAAGGCTTGGGCACCGAGCCGGCTTGCCGGCCGGCCGGCCAGATCCGGGTCGTCGACGCCGGCGGCGCGGAACCATAGCGGCCACCAGGGATCCCGCGGGTCGATGATGCGGAGCTTCAGAAGGTCCCGCGGCGTGCGCACGCCGCCGATCGTCTCCGCAAGCGCGGGGCTGAGCATGGGGGTAAACTCCACCCGCATTAACCGGTGGCTGACGAGACCCGGCCAGTCGCCCTTGCCGGAACGGATCGCCACGTCGACCCACTCCTTACTGAAATCGACGATAGCGTTGTTTGCCACCAGACGTACGGCAATGTTTGGGTGTGCGAACTGGAATGTGCCGATTTCTCGGGCGAGCCATTGTGAGGCAAAGGTTGCAGTCGAGTTGATGAGCAGGCTCGCCTCAGTGTCGCCACGGGCCGATGCGACCGCCTCCTGGAGCATTTCGAAGGCCTCCGTCACCTTCGGCGCCAGCCGTTCGCCGACTTCCGTCAGCGTGATTTGGCGCGGACGCCTGAGGAACAGCGGTTCGCCGAGATTCTCCTCCAGGAGTTTGATCTGATAGCTGACCGCGGTTTGGGTCATGCCAAGCTTTTCCCCGGCCTTGGTGAAGCTGCCGAGACGGGCGGCTGCCTCGAACACCCGCAACGCGTTCAACGGGAACTGCTTCGACATCTTCATGGATAAGCTCTCTTGATGCATAGAGACGGATGTTCGATTGGAATCGCAGCATCGTTACGGGCATCCTGCAAGTCAACTTCACTCATCTGCAACGGGTGCGACGATGACTTCTGATGCACTGGAAAGCACTGGAACGAAACCTTTGTTGCCGAGCAGGCTTATGTCCGGG
This sequence comes from Sinorhizobium sp., assembly GCA_031178305.1. Classification (GTDB taxonomy): domain Bacteria; phylum Pseudomonadota; class Alphaproteobacteria; order Rhizobiales; family Rhizobiaceae; genus Sinorhizobium. Next base: position 7,917 of record JAPSJG010000105.1, on the reverse strand, counting down.
CTGGTCTCAGGATTGCGTGCGCTGATGCGGCCGCGCAATCCGCGGCTGGACGTCGCGACCGTGTCGGACCACATGAAGAGAGATATGGGTTTCATGGATGGACGCGCGCCTTGGCGGGAGGATTTGCCTGATTGGGAGCGGCCCGTACATGGCTTATTTTGACCTGCCGCTCATCCTGATGCCGCGACCTCCTCCCCGTCGTTGACGGGGAGAAGGGACAAGCGGCACCCTCCAGTTCCCCCTCCGTCAGAACGGAGAAAGGGCTAGGGTGACGGGCAATCTCATATCCTTTTCAAGCGTTCCACCGCCATCAGAACACGTTCCGGCGTCGCCGGCGTGTCCAGTCGCGGGCATTCGCGGTAATCGGCGACGCTCGCGACCGCCATGGAGAGGGCCTCGAGCACCGAGATCGGCAGCATCAGCGGCGGTTCTCCCACAGCCTTCGAGCGGCCGATCGTCCTTTCGGCGTTCTCCGACCATTCGGCGAGGCGGACGTTGAAGATCTTCGGGCGGTCCGAGGCGAGCGGAATCTTATAGGTGGACGGCGCATGCGTTCTCAGCCGTCCCTTTTCGTCCCACCAGAGTTCTTCCGTCGTAAGCCACCCCATTCCCTGGACGAAACCGCCTTCGATCTGGCCGAGATCGATCGCCGGATTGAGCGAGCGGCCGACGTCGTGCAGCACGTCAGCGCGCTCCACCTGGTACTCCCCCGTCAGCGTATCGATCGAGACCTCGGACACCGCAGCACCGTAGGCGAAATAATAGAAGGGATTGCCGCGCCCGGTGCTGCGATTCCAGTGAATCTTCGGCGTTGCGTAAAAGCCCGCGGCGGAAAGCTGCACGCGTGCCGCGTAGGCTTGGGCGACAAGCTCGGCGAAGGGGATCAGCTCCTCGCCGATCTTCACGTGATTGGGCACGAAGGTGACTTTGTCGACTGTCGTCTGCCACCGCTCGGCGGCGAAGGCCGCGAGCCGCTCCTTGATCTGCCTGGCAGCGTCGAAGGCGGCCATGCCATTGAGGTCCGAGCCCGAGGAGGCGGCGGTCGCTGAGGTGTTCGGCACCTTGCCGGTCGTCGTCGCGGTGATCTTCACGCGGCCGATATCGATCTGGAAACTGTCGGCAAGGACCTGCGCCACCTTGGTGTAGAGCCCCTGACCCATCTCGGTGCCGCCGTGATTGAGATGCACCGAACCGTCGGAATAGATATGGACGAGCGCGCCTGCCTGATTGAGATGCGTGAGCGTGAAGGAGATGCCGAATTTCACCGGCGTCAGCGCTATGCCCTTGCGGATCACCCGGCTCGATTGGTTGAACTCGATGATCGCCGCCCGCCGCGCCCGATAGTCGGCGCTTGCCTCCAATTCGTCGACGATCCTGCGGACGATGTTGTCCTCGACCCTCTGGTGATAAGGCGTGATGTCGCGCCCGGACTCCCTGTCGCCGTAGAAATTCATCTTGCGGATGTCGAGCGGGTCCTTGCCAAGCGCATAGGCGATTTCTTCGATGATCCGCTCGCCGCCCAGCATGCCCTGCGGACCGCCGAAGCCTCGAAAGGCGGTGTTCGAGACAGTGTTCGTCTTGAGCGGCTGCGAGGTCAGCCTCACGTGCGGATAGAAATAGGCATTATCCGCATGGAACAGAGCGCGGTCGGTGACGGGGCCGGAAAGGTCGGCGGAATAGCCGCAGCGCGCGGCATAGTTCGCCTGGACCGCCAGGATGTGCCCATCATCATCGAAACCGACATCGTAATCGACAAGGAAGTCATGCCGCTTGCCGGTGGCGATCATGTCGTCATCGCGATCCGGGCGGAACTTGACGGCGCGACGTAGTTTGCGCGCGGCGACCGCCGCAAGGGCTGCAAACTGGTTACCCTGCGTTTCCTTGCCGCCGAAGCCGCCGCCCATGCGGCGGACATTCACGGTGACGGCGTTGGAAGGCACGCCGAGCACCTGTGCAACCATGCGCTGAATCTCGCTCGGGTGCTGGGTCGAGACCCAGACGGTCACCTCGTCGTCCTCGCCGGGGATCGCGAGCGCGATGTGGCCCTCCAGGTAGAAATGTTCCTGGCCGCCGATCCGCATCTGTCCCTTGAGCCGGCGAGGCGCCCGCTGCAGCTCGGTTTCGGCGTCGCCGCGCGCAAGCGTCAGCGGCGGCGTGACGAGTTCGCCGCCCGCAGCCTTCGCCTCGGCGACATCGATCAATGGCGGCAGGTCCCGGTAGGTGATCCTGGCGAGCCGCGCGGCGCGACGGGCGATGTCGCGCGTCTCGGCAATGACCGCGAAGGCCGGTTGTCCATGAAACTGCACTCGGCCGTCGGCGAGCACCGGCTCGTCGTGCAGATGCGTCGAGCTGATGTCGTTGGAATGCGGCATGTCCTTGGCAGTCAGCACGCAGACGACGCCCGGGACCGCGGCAACGGCGGAAAGGTCCATCTCCAGTATCTCGGCATGCGCCCGATCGGTGAGGCCAAGCGCGCCGTGCAAGGTGCCGACGGGTTCCGGCATGTCGTCGATATAGTCCGCGGTCCCGGCGACGTGCTTGTGGGCGCTGTCGTGGGGGAGCCGCCCGTGCATCGGTCCGATAATGGTGGCGTCGTCTTCGAAGGTGGATTTATCCATTCCGTTCATTCCTTTCGAAGAAAATGCACAGCGCCGCGCTGGGCCCCTCTCTCCGCCTGCGGGGAGAGGGTTAGTCCTCGGGTTAAACCCGAGGAGAGGGGCAATCGCAGACCATAATTCTCGAAGTCGGCCTTCATGCCACCTCCTCGAAACGCCGAAGCTCAGCCGTCTCGCCGGCGCTCTCCAGGAAGAGGCGCATCAGCAGGTTCTTCGCCGCAAGCATGCGATAGGCGCCGGTGGCCCGCCAGTCGGTAAGGGGCTGATAATCCGTCTCGAAGGCTGGCTGCACCGCACGGATCGTCTCCTCCGTCCAGGGCTGGCCGACCAGCGCGGCCTCCACCGCCTTTGCCCGCTTCGGCGTTGCTGCCATGCCGCCATAGGCGATACGGGCTGCGGTTATGCGGTTCGCTTCGTCGAGCGAGATGCGAAAGGCGCCGAGGAGGGCGGAGATATCCTCGTCGCGGCGCTTCGAAATCTTGTAGGCGGCGAAAAGATCACCCGCCGGCAGCGCCGGAACGAAGATGGTTTCGACGAATTCTCCGGACTTCCGGTCCTGCTTGCCATAGGCGAGGAAGAAATCCTCGAGCGGCAGCGTGCGCGTGCCGGCTTTCGAGCGCAGCGTGAGCGTCGCGCCGAGGGCGATCAGCGGTGGCGGGCTGTCGCCTATTGGCGAACCGTTGGCGATGTTGCCGCCGATCGTGCCCATATTGCGGATCTGCTCGCCGCCGATACGATCGAGAAGGCGGCCGAAGGTCGGGTAGGCGGATTTGAGGGCCTCATAGGCTTCGCTATAGCCGACGCCGGCGCCAATCGTCAGCCCGGCATCCGCGCGCTCGATCCGCTGCAGCTCGGCAATGGCATTGATGAAGACGACGGGATTGATAGGCCGCAGCTGTTTCGTCACCCAAAGCCCGACATCGGTCGAGCCGGCGACGATGGTTGCGGTCGGGTGCTCGGTGAGCACCGTCGCGAGGCCGGCCGCGTCCGCCGGCACGATGAGACAATCCTCGCCCTTGCGGATGGTGATAGTCTCCGTCGCCCGGAGAGCCTTCAGCCTTGCCGTCACCGCCTCCCGCGTTCTGGCGATCGGATCGATAGCCGCCGCGTGCCGCGCGCCGGCGGCGGCCTCGGCTGCGCGCACGATCGGCTCGTAGCCGGTGCAGCGACAGAGATTGCCCTGCAGCGCCTTCTCGATCGCGGCGCGGCTCGGATTTTCGTCCGTCAGCCACAGCCCATAGAGCGACATGACGATGCCGGGAGTGCAGAAGCCGCATTGCGACCCGTGGAAGTCGACCATCGCCTGCTGCACCGGGTGCAGCGTGCCATCCTTCGCCGCGAGATGCTCAACCGTCACCACATGGGTCGCGTTCAAGGAGCCGACAAAGCGGATGCAGGCGTTGAGCGTCTCATAGACGAGCCTCTCACCGCCTCCGCCTTTGTCGGCAAGGCGGCCGACGAGCACGGTGCACGCGCCGCAATCGCCCTCGGCGCAGCCCTCCTTCGTGCCGGTCAGCCGGCGTTCAAGTCTCAGGTAGTCAAGCAGCGTTGCGGTCGGTGCGACCTCCGAAAGGGCGACCTCCGTGTCGTTCAGGATGAAGCGGATGCTGCCGGGTGCCCTTGCCATAGGACTTCTCTCGTCTATTGGGCCGTCCAGCCGCCATCGATCGAAACATGGGTGCCGGTGATCTGGGCGGCGTCGTCGCTGGCTATATAGAGCGCGAGCGAGGCCACCTGCTCGACGGTGATGAACTTCTTCGTCGGCTGGCCTTTGAGCATTACCTCGTTGATCACCTGTTCCTCGGTAATACCGCGCGTCCGCGCCTGATCCGGGATCTGCTTCTCGACGAGCGGTGTCAGCACGTAGCCGGGGCAGATCGAATTGACGGTGATGCCGTTCTCCGCCACTTCGAGCGCGACGGTCTTGGTCAACCCCATGATACCATGCTTGGCGGCGACATAGGCGGACTTGAAGGGCGAGGCGACGAGCCCGTGGGCCGAGGCGATGTTGATGATGCGGCCCCAGCCTTTCCGCTTCATCGCGGGAACCGCGGCGCGGATGGTGTGGAAGGACGATGAGAGATTGATAGCGATGATCCGGTCCCAATCTTCGACCGGGAAGTCCTCGATCTTTTCGACGAACTGCACGCCGGCATTGTTGACGAGGATGTCGGTGCCGCCGAAGCGCGAAGCGGCGGTCGCCATCAAGTCGGCGATCTCGTCGGGTCTCGTCATGTCGGCCGGGTGGTGGAGCACGGCGCCCGAGGTCAGGCCCGCGACCTCGTCCGTGACTGACCTGATCTCGTCGGGCTTGCCAAAGCCGTTCAAGACGATATTGGCGCCGGTCTTGGCGAAAGCCTTGGCGATCGCCAGGCCGATGCCGCTCGTCGAACCCGTTATGACCGCTGTTCTCGTCATTCTCGATTTCTCCCTTGGCGTCGCGATTGGCACTCTCGTCTCGTCGCTCGTTTGCGACGCAAGATCTTCAGCCTACGCGCAAAAGCGCGGCGGTGACAATTGTGTTTTTCGGGCTGTCGACGAAGAGTCGAAGCCCCGCTTGAGGAAGGGACGTAGTTGCGTTTTGTTTTCGTTTGACATTCGTTTTCCCATCCTATTGAACTCTTTCGAAGGTCGTCTTTGAGGAAGGGCGAAAAGCGCAGGATGAGCAAAGAGGGGGCGGATTTCCGCTCGCGTCCTACTGCGTGTTTCCTTAAATCGCAGCCGATTTAGGGATAAAAACATGCAGCAATTCAAAGTGCTACAGCGCCGCGCGTCTTTTCAGACGCGCAATGGTCGCTGCAGGCCAATTTCTTGAAGTCGCGTGCCGAGGAGGGCATATGAGCGGATATATTCTCGCGATCGATCAAGGTACGACGTCCACCAGGGCGATCGTTTTCGATGAGCGGCAAAAGGTCGTTGGCGTCGGTCAGAAGGAATTCAAGCAGCACTTCCCGAAGTCCGGCTGGGTGGAGCACGACCCGGAGGAGATCTGGCAGACGGTGGTTCTTACCGTCACGCAGGCTATGGAGAAGGCCGGCATTGCCGCGAGCGACGTCGCTGCCATCGGCATCACCAACCAGCGCGAGACGGTCGTGGTTTGGGATCGCGAAACGGGCAAGCCGATCCACAATGCGATCGTCTGGCAGGACCGCCGCACGGCTGCCTTCTGCGACAAGCTCAAGAAGAAGGGCCTGGAAAAGACTTTCGCCAAAAAGACCGGCCTGCTGCTCGACCCCTATTTCTCCGGCACCAAGCTCAACTGGCTCCTCTCCAATGTGAAGGGCGCGCAGGCGCGCGCGGTGCAGGGCGAGCTCTGCTTCGGCACCATCGATACCTTCCTCATCTGGCGGCTGACCGGCGGCGAGTCCTTCGCCACAGATGCCACCAATGCCTCCCGCACGCTGATCTACAATATCGTCGACAATGCCTGGGACGACGAGCTTCTGGACATTCTGCGAATTCCGCGGGCGATGCTGCCGGAAGTGAAGGATTGCGCTGCCGATTTCGGCGCCACCGAGCCGTCGCTCTTCGGTGCCGCGATCCCGATCCTCGGCGTTGCCGGCGACCAGCAGGCGGCAACGATCGGCCAGGCCTGCTTCGAGCCGGGCATGCTGAAATCGACCTACGGCACCGGCTGCTTCGCGCTGCTCAATACCGGCAAGGACATCGTCCGGTCGAAAAATCGCCTTCTCACCACCATCGCCTATCGTCTGAATGGCGAGACAACTTACGCGCTCGAAGGCTCGATCTTCGTTGCGGGCGCTGCAGTCCAATGGCTGCGCGACGGACTCAAGGTCATCAAGGCAGCGCCGGATACAGGCACGCTTGCCGAAAACGCCGACCCCTCACAAGAGGTCTACCTCGTTCCGGCCTTCACCGGCCTCGGCGCGCCGCACTGGGATCCGGACGCGCGCGGGGCGATCTATGGAATGACACGTAACACCGGACCCGCCGAGTTCGCCCGTGCGGCGCTCGAATCCGTTTGCTATCAGACGCGCGACCTGCTCGATGCGATGCACCGGGACTGGCGGAGGGAGGGCAAGGAAACGGTGCTGCGCGTCGACGGCGGCATGGTCGCTTCCGACTGGACGATGCAGAGATTGTCCGACCTTCTCGATGCCCCGGTTGACCGGCCGGTCATTCTGGAGACGACAGCGCTCGGCGTTGCCTGGCTCGCCGGCAGCCGCGCCGGCGTCTGGCCGGACAAGCATGAGTTCGCCAAGTCCTGGGCGCGCGACCGGCGCTTCGAGCCGCAGATGGACGGGCCGACCCGTAAAGGGAAGCTGAAGGGTTGGCGCAGTGCGGTGAAGCGGACGCTGATGGCGGCGTAGAGGGTGCGAGCGAGCCCCCTTCACTTCGTCAAATCCGCCGTAGATGGGGAGAGGGACTGAGCGTGCCGCGGAGTCCCCTTCGCCCCGCTTGCGGGGAGAAGGTGGCCGGTCCACCCTCCGCAGTTGCTGCGGAGACGGACGGGCCGGAGGATGGGCGGCCGGAGACGCGTTCGCGAAACAGTCTGTTTCCTGTCACATCCCTTTGCGGCCAGATTGCGAAGCGACTATTTCATCGCGAACAGCAAACAGGATATCGCCATGGAACTCGGGCTTTATACATTCGCGGACGTCGATCCCACCGCGACCGACAAGGGCGGCGAGGGGCGTCGCCGGCTTGTCGATCTCATCGAGGAGATCGAGCTTGCCGACCAGGTCGGGCTAGATGTCTTCGGTCTCGGAGAACATCACCGTCCTGACTACGCGGTGTCCGCGCCGGCAGTCGTGCTTGCGGCAGCGGCGGCGCGCACCAGCCGCATCCGCCTGACGAGCGCAGTGACGGTGCTGAGTTCCGACGATCCGGTGCGCGTCTTCCAGCAGTTCGCAACGCTCGATCTTCTCTCGAACGGCCGGGCCGAGATCATGGCCGGGCGCGGCTCCTTCATCGAATCGTTCCCGCTCTTCGGCCAGTCGCTGGACGACTATGACCGGCTGTTCACCGAGAAGCTGGAACTGTTGCTAGCGATCCGAGAAAGCGAGAAGGTCACCTGGGCGGGCGAGATGCGGCCGGCGATCAACGATCGCGGCGTCTATCCACGGCCGCTGCAGAACCCGCTGCCGCTATGGATCGCCGTCGGTGGCACGCCGCAGTCGGTCGCGCGTGCCGGTGCATTGGGCTTACCGATGGCGCTTGCAATCATTGGCGGCGAACCGCGGCGCTTCGCACCGCTCTTCGATCTCTACCGCGAGGCTGCCCGCCGCACGGGCCAGGACCCGTCCAAGCTGAAGACGAGCATCAATGTTCACGGTTTCAT
>JAPSJG010000104.1 GCA_031178305.1 Sinorhizobium sp. | reverse complement strand
CGCTTGCAATCATTGGCGGCGAACCGCGGCGCTTCGCACCGCTCTTCGATCTCTACCGCGAGGCTGCCCGCCGCACGGGCCAGGACCCGTCCAAGCTGAAGACGAGCATCAATGTTCACGGTTTCATCGCCGACACGACGGAGCAGGCCGCCGATCAGTTCTATGGACCGCAGGCGGAGGTGATGAACCGCATCGGTCGCGAACGAGGCTGGGGACCGACGAGCCGCGCCCATTATGATCAGGCGTGCAGTCCGACCGGCCATCTCTTCCTCGGCGATCCGGAGTCGGTCGCCCGAAAGATCGTCGCGCACCAGCGGCTCTTCCGCAACGACCGCTTCCTCCTGCAAATGGCGATCGGCCTCATGCCGCACGACCAGATCCTGCGCGGCATCGAGCTTTATGGCACCAAGGTCGCGCCGATGGTTCGGGAGATGCTGGCGGATGGGCGCCAGCAGGCATCCGGCTCCTGAAGGTCTCTCTCGGCACTGGCATAGGCACTGGCATAAGCTGCGCCCAGACGCTACATGTCGCCGCGAAAGCGAGACCACCATGACCCTCAACAACGACGAAGACCTCGAGCGGCTGAAGGAAATCGGCCGTATCTGTGCCAATGCGCTCCAGGTCATGGGCGATGCGCTCGAGCCCGGCATCACCACGGCAGAGCTCGACGCGATCGGCCGCAGGGTGCTGGAGGATGCGGGCGCGCGCTCGGCGCCAGAGCTCTGCTACAGGTTTCCGGGAGCCACCTGCATCAGCGTCAACGAGGAAATCGCGCACGGCATTCCGGGCAGTCGGGAGATCCAAGCCGGCGACCTCGTCAATATCGACGTTTCCGCCGAAAAGGACGGTCTCTTCGCCGACACGGGGGCGTCCTTCCCGGTGCCGCCGGTGACGGCCGCAATCGATCGTCTCTGCCGTGACGGCAAGCGTGCCATGTGGGTGGGGCTCAAGCAGGTGCGGCCGAACCAGCCGCTCGCTGCCATCGGCAACGCCATCGGCGAATTCGCCCGCAAAAACCGCTATTCGCTGGTAACCAATCTGGCGAGCCACGGTATCGGCCGCTCGCTGCACGAGGAGCCCAGCGAGATCGCCACCTGGCCCGACCCGTCCGAGCGGCGCCGGATGACCGAAGGCATGGTCTTCACGGTCGAGCCTTTCCTGTCGATGGGAGCACATTGGGCCGAGGGCGGAGACGATGACTGGACGCTCTACAGCGAACCGCGCGCGCCGACGGTGCAATACGAACACACGGTCGTCGTCACCCACGGCGGGCCGCTGGTGGTGACGCTGCCGGGGTGAGCTTGGTGATCGTTCGATTTCTTCGATGGGATGTTCAATTATAATGATTTGTCGCCTTGTTGTTGCAGTGCAATAAGGAGACATGAGCACGCACCAGAGAGTGCCGGACAGGAATGACGTTCGGTCCGGGCAAGCTGCCGCCTGTGATACAGGCGGTCGTGCGCGTGCCGTTTCCAGCGGCCGCCTTGCGGCCATAGCCATCGCCGGCGCTGTGGCCATGGCAGTGGCGATGGGCTTCGGCCGTTTCTCCTATACGCCGATCTTGCCGGCGATGATGGCGGATGCAGGCCTTTCCCCTGCGCATGCCGGGCTGATCGCTTCGGCGAATTTCGTCGGCTATCTCGCGGGCGCCGTCCTGGCGGCCTATGGCTGGGCCCACGGAAACGAGCGGCGGCTCGGGCTTGCGGCGCTCGTGGCGACGGCACTACTGCTTGCCGCAATGGGGCTTGGTACGTCGGTTCTCGCCTATTGTGCCATCCGTTTCCTTGCGGGCCTTGCAAGCGCCTTCGCCATGATTTTCGTGTCCGGGATCGTGCTGGGGCAGGGGCTCGCCAGCAGGTCCGAGCTTGTGCCATCGGTACATTTCGGCGGCGTCGGCCTCGGCATCGCGCTTTCCTCCGTTTCGGTTTGGGCAGCACCGCTTGACGGCGTTTCCGGACTTTCCACCTCGCAAGGAGATTGGTTCACGGGCGCGATCATCGCGCTCGCGGGCACCGCTTTCGTCGCGATACTGTTACCGGCCGGCCACCACGTCGCGGGCAGTCGTCCCGAGGAGCCGCTGATCTGGACCCGCCCGCTGAAGATGATGACACTCACCTATGGCTTCTTCGGCTTTGGTTATGTGATCACGGCCACTTTTCTTGTCTCAATGGCACGCAATCCAGGCGGCGGTCACGGCATCGAATTTCTTGCCTGGCTGCTGACGGGCGTCAGCGCTGCACTGTCGGTGCACCTCTGGCGCTACGCCGTGCCACGCTTCGGTCAGGTGGGTGTCTATGCGATCGGCCTCATGGTCGAGGCCGTTGGCCTCGGGCTGGCCGTCTCTCTTCCCTTGCCCTTTGCACCGCTCGTCGGCGGACTGATGCTTGGCGCGACTTTCATTATGATCACCGCCTACGGCCTGCAGATCGGCCGCCGCCTCGCACCGGAAAGCCCGCGCCGGGCGCTCTCCTTCATGACCGCCGCCTTCGGCATCGGCCAGATCTTGGGGCCGTTGGTTGCCGGCTGGATGGCCGAACGGACTGGAAGTTTCACCCTGCCGACATTGGTCGCCGCCCTCGTGCTCCTGGGGTGCGGCGGTGTCGTGATGTTGGAGTTGCGCGGGATCAAGGCCGCGCTCGCCGCCCGGGGGCTCTGACGGGGCCATGGCGGAATCCGGGCGCTGCCTCGTGAAATAACGGTAACATTCGCATTGTCGAATTGTTGACGCGCAGGAATTGCCCTAGTTTCGGCGCATCAGGAGGTAAGTCGTTGACCTCCCCAGAAACCGAGAGTGCCGTCCCTTGTTCCAATCCTTCTTTCCCAAACCGAAGCTGTTCTTCATATCCGCTGTCGTCTGGTCACTGTTCGCCATCCTCGCCTGGTATTTCGGAGTCCGCGATTTCGGCGCGGTGATCGGCTTGCCGCCGCTTCCCGAGGGGGTAGAGCCGGTCATTGGCGTGTCGGTTTTCTGGTCGGCTCCGTTTCTCTGGTTCTATATCTACTATCTGGCGGTTGTCGTCCTGTTTTCCGCCTTTTGGTTCGCCTACTCTCCGCACAGATGGCAAATCTGGTCGATCCTCGGCTCGGCGCTGATCATCTTCAACACCTATTTCTCGGTCCAGGTCAGCGTCGCCATCAATGCCTGGTACGGCCCGTTTTATAATTTGATCCAAGAAGCGCTGGCCAGGACGGCGCCCGTGACGGCTGAGCAGCTCTACACCGGAATGGTCGGCTTTGCCGGCATTGCCTTCGTGGCCGTGACCGTCGGCGTGCTCAATCTTTTCTTCGTCAGCCACTACATCTTCCGCTGGCGGACCGCGATGAACGAGTATTACGTCTCACATTGGTCGCGGCTGCGCCATATCGAGGGCGCGTCTCAGCGTGTTCAGGAGGACACGATGCGCTTCTCGTCGACGGTCGAGCGGCTCGGTGTCGGCCTCGTCAGCTCGATCATGACGCTGATTGCCTTCCTCCCGGTGCTCTTCAAGTTCTCCGAGCAGGTCAATGTACTGCCGGTCGTAGGTGAAGTGCCCCATGCGTTGGTCTGGGCCGCAATCAGCTGGTCGATTTTCGGGACCGCTTTCCTTGCCTTGGTAGGCATCAAGCTTCCGGGCCTGGAATTTCGAAACCAGCGCGTCGAAGCGGCTTACCGCAAGGAGCTCGTCTATGGCGAAGACCATGCAGATCGCGCCGATCCGTTGACGCTCGCCGAGCTTTTCGAGAATGTCCGGAGAAACTATTTCCGCCTCTATTTCCATTACATGTATTTCAACATCGCACGCATTTTCTACCTGCAGGCCGACAACCTGTTCGGCACTTTCGTGCTGGTGCCTTCGATTGTGGCCGGAAAGCTGACGCTCGGGGTCATGACCCAGATACTGAACGTCTTCGGCCAGGTGCGTGAATCGTTTCAGTATCTCGTCAATTCCTGGACGACGATCGTCGAGCTGCTTTCGATCTACAAGCGCCTGCGCGCCTTCGAAGCGATCCTCTACGAGGAGCCGCTGCCGGAAATCGATCAAGAGTTCATCGAGGCCGGCGGCAAGGAAGAGATGGCGCTATAACCACCGGGTCCCTCAGAAGGCGGAGCTATCCGCCTTCTTTCTCGCGCTCTCGATCAGCGGTAGCGCTTCCGTATAGCTGACGCAGGCAACGTCCGGCTTGCTGCAGGTCTCCGTCAGGAAGCGGTCGAGCGCCCGCCAATAGGCGCCGCCGTTCATTTCGACGAAATGGAAGCCGAGCTGCAATGGGATGCGCTCGCCGCCATATTCCCGGGCGAACGCATTGCGATACGCTTCCAACGTGCGTTCTTCGAAACGGACGCTGTCCTTTTTGTTTTCGATTCCCATCGAATGGCGGATGAAGAGATTGTAGTCCATGCCGATCACCGGCCGGTGCGACGGCCCCTCGGGGATGAGCGGCAGGCCGAAGCGCGGCAGACCGTCCTCGGTTGTCGGCCAGCCGGGACCCTTGGTGACGAGGCTTGCATCATAGGTGAAGCCAAAGGCCTTGATCGCCGGCATCAAGCCGTCGCTCAACGACAGGTAAGGCGCGCGGAACCCCGTAATGCCGGTTCGGGCGAAGTGCGCCCAGCCTTCCGGTTCGGCCTCCGGCTTACCGGCTTTCTTCCAGGCATCAACGAGCGCGGTGCGGAAGGATGAGAATTCCTGTCTCCAGTCGGCCTCGCTCCAGTCCCTGCCATCGAAATGCCCGCAGGCATGGCTGCCGATGTCGTGGCCTTCGAGATGGGCCCGCCAGATATGGCCGGCGCGGACGGCAATCTCCTCGCGATTCTGGGCGAAGCCGACATTCGAGCGGCCCGGCTTCTGGCCCGGTGCTTGATAGCCCTTCTTCCCATCGGCCTTCGTCATCAGGAAGGTACAGGAAAGGAAATAGCTGAAATGCGCTCCGGTGCGCTTGGCCATGACAAGGCTCTTCTCCCAGAGCACATTGTCGTGGGCGCCGTCGAAGGAGACGATGACGAGCTGCTTGTTCTTTTCATTCCCGGGCGACGGCGGCTCGGCCAGCGCAAGCGTGGGAAAAAGGCAAAAGGAGAGCGCGAAGATTTTGCGGGACATACGGTTTTCTTGGGAAGAATCAGCGACTGCGAGGAGTTGTTCGCCGCTTTCCCTTCGTCAACAATGCGGCAATCCTGCGATCCGTCTGGAATTTTGTGCGCGATCCCGCTATGCGATGGTAAACAAATGGTTGAAGCGGGTGGCGTGAGCGCCGCTCCCTGCCGAATTCTTCATATCGGGTGAGACATGGCGCTTCTGGTTTTTGGTATCGTGGTTTTCCTCGGCATCCACCTCGTTCGCAGCTTCGCTCCCGCCTTTCGCGCGGCGGTCATCAAGCGGAGTGGCGCCGGTACCTGGCGGGCCATCCACGGCATCGCCGCCGTCGTGGGTCTGGCGCTGATCGCGGTCGGCTTCGACCAGGCCCGCGCCACGACCGGAATGCTCTACACGCCGCCGGTCTTCATGGCGCACATGGCCCTGGCGCTGATGCTGATCGCCTCGATCTGTCTCGTCGCCGCCTTCCTGCCGCCCGGCAAGATCCGCGTGGCAACCAAGCATCCGGCTATCCTGGCGATCAAGATCTGGGCGCTTGCGCATCTCCTCGCCAATGGCGAGACCGCGTCCGTCCTGCTCTTCGGCGCCTTTCTCGCCTGGGGCGTCATCCTGCGTATCTCCATGAAGAAGCGCTGGCGGGCCGGTGAGATCACCTATCCGGCCTTCGTCTCCTACCGCTATGATCTTGCCGCGGCGGTGCTCGGGACTGCGCTCTTTGGTGTGATCGTCTGGAGGCTGCACGAGCTCGTGATCGGCGCCTCGCCAATCACCGTCGGGTAATTGACGTTCTCCCCCTTACAAGCGGCGCAAAATCGGGTAGAAGGCGCACAATTCCTGGAGCGGCACCGAGAATGATTGCGCGGCGTTCCCGCGCGTTCCCGCTCCAGACTTAAACTAGCTCAAAAGGCCGGGCAGCCGGGACGGGACATGGCGAACCAAGACGACAGCTTTATCCGCGAGGTCAATGAAGAACTCCGTTCGGACCAGATGAAAGCCATCTGGGCGCGGTTTGGCGGGCTTATCATCGGGCTTGCCGCCTTGATCGTTCTCGGCACCATGGGCAAGGTCGGCTACGACTATTGGCAGGAGACTTCGTCGTCGCAATCGGGCGATGCCTTCCTGGCGGCCCTCGATCTCGCCAAGCAGAACGAGTCAGACGAAGCCTTGGCGGAACTGAACAAGCTGGAGCAGGAAGGTTACGGCTCCTATCCGGTTCTCGCGCGTCTGCGTTCGGCGACGCTGCAGGCCGAGAAGGGTGAAACCGAAGCGGCCGCCGCGGCGTTCTCCGAGATCGGCAAGGACAGCCGTATTCCGGCAGCGCTGCGCGACGCCGCAAAGCTGCGCGCGGCCTATCTGCTGATCGATAGCGGAAGTTATGAACAGGTTTCCGCTGAAGCCGAACAGCTGGCCGTGCCGCAGAACGCCATGCGCCATTCCGCCCGCGAGGCGCTCGGGCTTGCCGCTTATAAGACGGGCGACTACGCAAAGGCGAAGAGCTGGTTTCAGCAGATCGTCGACGACACCGAGAGCCCGCGCGGTGTCGCGAATCGCGCGCAGATGCTGCTCGATGTGATCGCCGCCAGCGGCAGGGTTTGAGGCATCAGAGGATGAGTTTCACCGTCGCCATTGTCGGGCGCCCCAATGTCGGTAAGTCCACCTTGTTCAACCGGCTGGTTGGCAAGAAGCTGGCGCTCGTCGACGATACGCCGGGTGTCACGCGTGACCGCCGACCGGGCGACGCCAAGCTCGTCGATTTGAAGTTCCGGATCATCGACACGGCCGGCCTCGAACAGTCGGCGCCGGACAGCCTTCAGGGGCGGATGTGGGTGCAGACCGAAGCCGCGATCGACGAGGCGGATTTGACGCTCTTCGTCATCGACGCCAAGGCCGGGCTGACGCCTGCCGACGAGACGCTCGCCGAAATGCTGCGCCGCCGCGGCAAGCCGGTCATCGTCGTCGCCAACAAGGCCGAGGCGCGCGGCTCGGAAGGCGGCTTCTACGATGCCTTCACGCTCGGCCTCGGAGAACCTTGCCCGATCTCGGCCGAGCACGGCCAGGGCATGCTCGACCTGCGCGATGCAATCGTCGCCGCACTCGGCGAGGAGAGGGCCTTTCCGCCGGCCGAAGATGTCGCGGTGACCGATGTCGATGTCCGGTCGGCCGAAGTGGGCGAGGGGGCGGAGAACGAAGAGGTCGAGTCTGCCTATGACGAAACCAAGCCGCTGCGTGTTGCGATCGTCGGCCGGCCGAACGCCGGCAAGTCGACGCTGATCAACCGCTTCCTTGGCGAAGACCGGCTCCTGACCGGCCCGGAGGCCGGGATTACCCGCGATTCGATTTCGGTCGAATGGCAATGGCGCGACCGCACGATCAAGATGTTCGACACGGCCGGCATGCGCCGCAAGGCGAAGGTCCAGGAGAAGCTCGAAAAGCTTTCCGTTGCCGACGCGCTCCGTGCCATCCGTTTCGCCGAAACGGTGGTCATCGTCTTCGACGCGACAATTCCGTTTGAGAAGCAGGACCTGCAGATCGTCGACCTGGTTCTGCGCGAGGGGCGGGCGGCGGTGCTTGCCTTCAACAAGTGGGATCTGGTCGAGGATTGGCAGGCGGTGCTGGCGGACTTGCGCGAAAAGACCGAGCGGCTGCTGCCGCAGGCCCGCGGCATCCGCGCCGTTCCGATCTCCGGCCATACAGGTTACGGGCTCGACCGGTTGATGCAGGCGATCATCGAGACGGACCAGGTCTGGAACCGCCGCATCTCGACCGCACGTCTCAATCGCTGGCTGGAAACGCAGCAGGTGCAGCACCCGCCGCCCGCCGTCTCCGGCCGCCGGCTGAAGCTCAAATACATGACCCAGGTGAAGGCGCGCCCCCCGGGTTTCATGATCTCCTGCACCCGCCCCGAGGCGGTGCCGGAGTCCTATGTGCGCTACCTCGTCAACGGCCTGCGCAAGGATTTTGACATGCCCGGCGTGCCGATCCGCGTCCATTTCCGCGCCTCGGAGAATCCGTACGAATCGAAGGCGCGCAAGAGGCGTTGAGGGCGGCGTTCGCCCCTCGTCCGGCCTGCCGGCCGCCTTCTCGCCGCAGGCGGACGCAGGCGTGGAGAAGGGGACTTGCGGCACACGCTCAGCTTCCGCGAGGTAAATGGGCACTAATGACGCCGTAGGCGATGCGGCGGCGATGTCATTCACCCGCGAGCGGGGAGAGGGCTAGAGTGAGGCGCAAATCCCTCCTTCTGCCGTTAAAGAATACCCTCTGCCACCAACGTCTCCCGCGCAACCAGCGCCCCGTGATGGCCGATGACCGCGGCGGCTACGCGGGCGGCGAAGGCGGCGGCATCGGCCGGGCTCTCGCCAAGAGCGAGGCGGGCGAGGAATGAACCGTTGAAGCTGTCGCCGGCGCTGGTGGTATCGACGATCTCGGAAACAGGCACCGCCGGAAGGTGGAGGCGCGTTCCGCCGCTAAACTGCAGCGTCACGCCGTTGGCGCCGTCCTTGACGGCAACGTCCGCGACGCCAAGGGCGCGGTAGCGGTCGATCGTCGCCTCGACGGACGCATCGCCGAAATGCATCGCCTCGTCGTCATAGCTGGGGAGGACCATGGTCGCTGCCCGGGCGCCGGCCTCGAGTGTGGCGCGCATCCGTTCCGCGCTCTCCCACAGGCGCGGTCGGATGTTCGGATCGAAGACGACGCGCTTGCCGCCGGCCTTCGCCCGCCGCAGTTCCGCAAGCAACGTCTCGGCGGCATTCAGCGAAAGGATCGCAAGCGTGATGCCGGAAAAGAAGGCGATCTCGGCCGCCTCGATCGCTGCCCGCAGTCGGTCGGGGTCATCGGCAAGAAGCCTGGCGGCGGAGGTGGAGCGCCAATAGGAGAAACTGCGCTCGCCATTCTTCAGGTGGATCATGTAGAGCCCGGGCATTCGGCCCTCGATCCGAGCGATATGGCCGGTGCCGACGCCGGTGCTTTCCATGAAGGCGAGCAACTCGCTCGAAAGGACATCGGCGCCGACCGCGGTAAAATACTCCACCGTCCAGTCCGTCGGCAGGAAGAGGCGGGCGTAATAGGCGGTATTGAAGGTGTCGCCGGCGTAACCCTTGCGCAACATGTCTCCGCCCGCCTGCATTAATTCGACCATGCACTCGCCGATCGAAAGCATCCTGCCCGCCATTCACGCCTCCCTCTCCGATGGTTTGCATCGAATGGGTTAGCGAAGCGGCGCCGGCCGGGCAAGCGAATGTTGCGGCTGCCGTTTACTCCGACGGTGCAGGAAGATACATCTCGGATGGATTGCGGCAGCGAGGGATTGCGAATGGCAATAGCAACGAGGTCCGGCGACGATTGGTGGCGCGGCGCGGTGATCTATCAGGTCTATCCGCGTTCGTTTCAGGACACGGATGGCGACGGTATCGGCGATCTTCGCGGCGTCACGAGTCGCCTTCCCCATATCGCTTCACTCGGCGTCGAAGCGATATGGCTGTCGCCCTTCTTCACCTCGCCGCAGGCGGACATGGGTTATGACGTCTCCGACTATTGCGATGTCGATCCGATGTTCGGCACGCTTGACGATTTCGACGAGATGATGGCGGAGGCGCACCGGTTGGGGCTGAAGGTGATCATCGACCAGGTGATCTCGCATACCTCTGACCGGCACCCCTGGTTCGTCGAAAGCCGCGCGAGCCGGAGCAATCCGAAGGCGGACTGGTATGTCTGGGCCGATCCGAAGCCGGACGGAACGGCACCGAACAACTGGCTTTCGGTCTTCGGCGGCCCGGCCTGGGAATGGGACGGCGTGCGCAGGCAATATTACATGCACAATTTCCTGACCTCGCAGCCGGATCTCAACTTCCATAATCCGGAGGTCCAGGATGCCGTGCTTGCGACCGTCCGCTTCTGGCTCGACCGCGGCGTCGACGGCTTCCGGCTCGACACGGTGAACTACTATTTTCATGATCGGCATCTGCGCGATAATCCGCCGCTCGTGCCGGATCCGGAAGCGACGAACAGCGACGCGC
>JAPSJG010000543.1 GCA_031178305.1 Sinorhizobium sp. | reverse complement strand
GAATGAGCGCCATCACCGCTCAGCACGTTCGCGCTGCCGCAAAGGGCAAAGTGAACGAGAGCAACCTCGCGTCCGTGCTTGTGGCGCTGGACAAGTACGGCGAGCGCTTCGGCATGGATCGGCCGCATCGCCTTGCCCAGTATTTCGCCCAGCTCATGCATGAAAGCGGCGACTTCCGATACGATCGCGAGATCTGGGGCCCGACGCCGGGGCAGCAGCGCTACGACATTCGGACCGATCTCGGCAACACGCCGGAGAAGGATGGCGACGGCTATCTCTACCGCGGCCGAACCGGCATGCAGCTTACCGGCAAGGACAACTATCGCCAGTTCCGCAACTGGTGCCGCGCCGCCGGCCTCGACTGCCCGGATTTCGTCAAGGAACCGGACGCGGTCAATTCCGATCCGTGGGAAGGGTTGGTGCCCCTGTTCTACTGGGACACCCGGGACCTGAACCGCTGGACCGACGAAGGGGACTGTGAGACCGTTACGAGAAAGATAAACGGCGGCAAGAACGGCTTGGCCGACCGCTTCGACCGGCTGGCGCGGGTCTCGCTCGTTCTGCTCGGCTATCGGGCTGACAATGTCCTTCAGTTCCAGGCTGACCAGCGCTTGCAGGTCGACGGCGATGTCGGCCCGAAAACGCGGGCTGCGATGCATACGGCGCTTGTGGCTCTCACCCCGGGCGAAGCGGCACGGCCGGAGGTCAAGGTCGCGCCAGTGACGGAGGAGAAGCCGGTACCGGTACCTGTCACGCCGCCCAGCCTCGATGCGCCGTGGTGGAAGTCGAAAGAGGTGATCACCCCGTCTGTCATCGGCGGCGGCGCTTCGCTGCTCACCGCGATCGGCGGAATACCGTGGCAGAACCTCCTCCTGATCCTCGTCGCATTCGGAGGCATCGCCGGCTTCCTCTACTGGCGCAAAAACGCCGATCGGAAGGCGGTCGCCAAGCAGGTAGAGGGGATGGCGTGATGGCTGCTCTCTCGAGAAAGCTCCGCAGCGTCGAGGGCGGCCGGCTCATGTTCTGGTGCCCGGGCTGCGATGGCGCCCATCAGGTCGGCGTCGGCTCGGGGCCCGGGCCTCGCTGGGGATACAACGGCAACCCGGATGCGCCGACTTTCACTCCTTCGGTGCTTGTCACCTACGACGGTCCGGACGCCGGCAAGGAGGATGCGCCGCCTGCAATCTGTCATTCGTTCGTGACCGACGGCCGCATCCAGTTCCTTTCGGACTGCACGCATGCGCTCGCTGGCCAGATGGTCGACATACCAGACTGGGAGGAGGCGTGATGTTCAGCCGCCTCTCCCTTGCCGCTGGCGCGATCGCCGGCGGCATCCTCGTCTTTGTCGGCATGCAGACGGTCAACGCGCTCTGGATCATCCCCGGAGCGCGGGAAGAGGGCCGGAAGCTCGAACGCGCCGAACTGGAAGCTGCCACCACCAAAGCAATCGGAGAACTGCGAGATGAGGCTGATCGCGCTCGCTTTAACCGCCGCCTGTGCCTTGAGCGCGGCCGGCTGTACGTCAACGCAACAGGTCTCTGCGTCGAAAGACCGTCTCAACCAGGCGGCTAGGGCCGTCGTCGGCACGTCCTTGATCGGCGCTCGAGGCGCAACGCCGGCCGATCAGGACAAGATCGACGAGACAGTCGCGGGGCTATGCGGCGCCCGCGCCTGGACCCAGAGCGAATGTGCCCGCCACGACGCGGCGCAGCAGTAACCATCCAGCATTGCATACGAGGGGCAGGGCATTGGCTGAAACACAGGAAACCGAAAAGATGGTCGCAACTCCAAAATGGAGGTTTGAATATAACCTCAACACCCTGGTGATCCTGTTCGGCTTTGCCGGCGGCCTCGTGGCGTGGGGCGCGACATGGGAGAGGGTGAACGCCAATCAGGGCTCGCAGGCCAATTCCATCGATCGCCTCGACAAGCGCCTGACTGCGGCGGAGGTATCCCTCCGGCAGCTCGACAAGCACGAACTGCGAATTTCGGCGGTGGAAAAGCAAGCGGCAGAAGCGGCGACTTCGATGAAGGCCGTGGAGAACACGCTCAACAGCCTTTCCATCGATACGCGTGTGATGCGCGAGATCCTGCAGAGGATCGAGGCCAGCCAACGAGACGGCGCGCAGCTGCGGCGGTGACAAACAAGAGTGGCTCGCCACTTGCTGCATGAGGGTAGCCCTTGCCTGGTACGATCCGTCGTGTGAAACCGGCTGCATTGAACTTGGAAAGCAGCAAGATGCCTCCCCCTCGCAACGCCAGCACGGAAATTATCACATCGACCGACGGGCTCAGCAGAATCGTCATCGCAGCCCGGCATGACGGCCTCTACACTTG
>JAPSJG010000542.1 GCA_031178305.1 Sinorhizobium sp. | reverse complement strand
GGGGTCAGCATCGCCGCGACGCCGAGCGTGGTGCCCGTCGCCAGCCAGCTTTCCAACCTTCGGTTTTCGGGCTCGTAGTCCGCGGTGTTGCCAGGCCGATGGCGAAAGCGCAGCACGCAATAGGCCATGAAAAGCACGATTGCGACAAAGGCGAAACCGGTGATCCAGAAGGTGATGATGATGGTATTGTCGATGAAATTCCAATTGGAGGCGATCGGCGTCCACCACCAAGGACTTAACACATGGAACAAGACCGACCCGAGGGCCAACAGAACCAGAATCACTACCACGGCCATTTCCTGTCCCTCCCCGCCATGATCGGCCGTGAGACGAATGCTTAATCCGCAGCGTTCCGACCACAATTATTGCACGAACGGAAAATACTGGCAAATCGCCCGTTGGAGCGGTATGCGCTCACATGCGTTCAGCGCCCCCGCTCCAACTGTTTGGTTTTGCCGCATTTGTGCGACGTCAGGTGATTCCATCTCGCTGCAAAAATGCTCTGGAGTTGTAGTTCTTCTCCTGAGGGTAGTCCTCACTGCGAGTGTTGCTTGAGGTAGGCGATCACGTTGGTGATGTCTTCTTCTTTCTTTAGGCCCGGAAACACCATCTTGGTTCCCTTTACTTTGGCCTTGGGATCCTGGAGGTACTCGCGCATTGCCGCCTCATCCCAGACGAGTCCGTTCTTGCCCGCCTCGACCATCGCCGGTGAATAGCGGAAATTCGGGTGGGTGCCGGCGGTCCTGCCCATCACGCCCATAAGCGAGGGGCCGACCCTGTTCTGGTCCTTGTCCACCACGTGGCAGGCCGAACATTTCTTGAAGACGGTAGCGCCGGCCTCGGCATCGCCCTCCTGGGCAGAAGCGGCGGCCGGACAGAGCAAGAGTGCCGTAATAGACAGGGCAACAATCGAAACCCGCATGATGCATCCTCATTTCGCCGGGCGCGGACCGAGGAAGGGCGTCGTCAAATCATGGTTTTGGCGGTGCTTCTTCTCTGGAAAGATATGCGCCGGGGGCAGTTGACACTTGCGACAGGAAAAAAGCTAGTCCTCGGCCGAAAGAAGTCAATCGCCAGTTTGAGGGAGGTGGCGCAAGACGGCCGCATCGAAACGCACCGGCGTCAAACACGCCGGCCGTCCCGATTGAAGAAGTGCAGGTTTTGCGCCTGGAAGCGGACCGGGATCGTTCCGGACGCGGTCAGGAAGGAGCGGTCGTTGGTGAACGCCTTGAAGCCCTCCCGCCCGAGCGAGAGATGCAGGATGATGCCGAAGCCGGTCGGCTCGACCAGGTCGACGGTGGCGAGCAGCGTGTCCGGCCCATGGCCGGCGAGCACGACATGTTCCGGGCGGATGCCGAGCGCGGCACCCGCACCTTCGGCAAGCGGTGCCGGCGTTTCGAGCGGAATGTCGACCCCGCCCTTCGTTTCGAAGCGCGGCGTTTCGCCGGCGTGATACCTGCCTTCGAAGAAGTTCATGCCGGGCGAGCCGATGAAGCCGGCAACGAAGAGATTGGCGGGGCGGTCATAGAGGTCGAGCGGGCTTCCCACTTGCTGAACGACGCCGGCATTCATCGCGACGATGCGGTCGGCGAGCGTCATCGCCTCGATCTGGTCGTGCGTCACATAGATCGAGGTGGCCCCGAGGTCCTTGTGCAGCTTCTTGATCTCGGCACGCATCTGCTCGCGCAGGCGGGCATCGAGGTTCGAGAGCGGTTCGTCGAATAAGAAGGCCTTCGGCTGGCGCACGATGGCGCGGCCCATCGCGACGCGCTGGCGCTGGCCGCCGGAGAGCGCGCGTGGCCGGCGCTCCAGCATCGGTTCGAGCCCGAGCTTGGCGGCGGCGCCGGCCACCACCTTCATGATTTTTTCCTTCGGCGTCTTCCTGAGCCGGAGGCTATAGCTCATGTTTCTTGCGACCGACATATGCGGATAGAGCGCATAGGACTGGAACACCATGGCGATGTCACGGTCCTTCGGCGCAAGCTCGTTGACCCGTTTGCCGGCAATGCGGATCTCGCCGGCGGTCACACTTTCGAGCCCGGCGATCATGCGTAAAAGGGTCGACTTGCCGCAGCCGGAGGGGCCGACGAGCACGACGAATTCTCCGTCGCGGATCGCAAGATCGACGTCGTGGAGCACCGGATGGATGCCGTAGGATTTCCGGATATTGGCGATATCGATGGAAGCCATGGTTAGAGCCTTTCATGGCTAAATGGAAACATTCTGCCGGAGCAGGGTTTCGTCAGGGCAGAGGCGATTGGCGAAGGTCGTACCCGAAGGTACGGCCGAGGCGATCGCCTCTGATCCTGGCGGAAAGATGCCCGGCCCTTCGGGTTGG
>JAPSJG010000541.1 GCA_031178305.1 Sinorhizobium sp. | reverse complement strand
CCAGGCGGACACGCTGATGATGCTGGTCGAGCAGTTCCGCCTGGAGCCGGAAACCGGCGTCGTTGACGTTTACCGCGCCGCTTGATGCATTTCGCCCAAAAGTGGTGGCGATTGGGAAAACGGACATGCATAGAAACAAGCGCCCAAAGCGCGTCGCACGAATAAGTCTAAACGCGCTTCGGGTGGCATGACGCTGCAAGATCGGGCGCGGCGCAACTCGGATGCGCGGCGCCAATCGCTTCTACGGCATTATTCCGCGAGTGCAGTCGCCACCGGTCTCCGTCCGTTTCCGTCTGCTGAACAATGCGGGAAACAGGCGTTCCGCGAATGTCTCTTCGCGCGCAGGCGATCGGACATCGTACCGGTCGCCTGAGCGACGGTTTCTCGATGCCATATCGAAAAGAATAGCCATTGCCATCATGTCCATGGTGATGCTCCTTGTCTTCCGTGTTTCTTGTCTCGGGCATCCTCTCTTTTATGCATCTCAAACTGTTTTACATACAGTCGATTTCCTCATATGTTTTTCACTGATGAAAAACGTCGATTGGGACATCTACCGCTGCTTCATGACCGTGGCGCGCGGCGGCGGCCTGACGGGCGCCGCGCAGGCCACGGGACTAAGCCCGGCGACCATCGGGCGACGCATGCTGGAGCTCGAGGAGCACACCGGCCGCGCGCTTTTCATTCGCAGCCAGACCGGATATGCGCTGACCGCCGACGGCCGATTCCTGTTCGAGCAATTGCAGGAGATGGAAGCGGCCGCTCGCAAAGTGGAGAGCTGGCAGCAGGAGAGCGAGGGGAACACGATTGTCCGCATTGCAGCAGGCACTTGGGGGTCGTGGCTGATTGCCGAAAACTTTCCAGCGATCTGTACCGAGCGCGACTCCTTCGGCATTTCGCTTTCGATCGGTGAGGCGCGGGCAAGCCTTGCCTATCGCGAGAGCGACATCGGCATTCGCGCTTTCGAGCCGGAGGAGACCTATCTCGCTTCGCGACTGATCGGCGAAGTCGCCTATGCCGCCTATCGCCAGAAGAACGCGGCCGTCGGAACGGAGCGATGGGTGGCCGTCAGCGAAGACGAGGCACGCTCAGCCTACTTGCGCTGGCCGCACGAAAAGGCGCCGGGGCGGATCGTGGCGACGGTCACACGCCCGCGCTCGCTGCTCGACCTGGCGAGGGCGGGCGCTGGCAAGGCCGTGTTGCCCTGCTTCGTCGGCGATCTCGATCCGCAGCTCGAACGGGCGGGCGAGGAGATCGACGTTCTCAGACACCGCCAATGGATCGTGATGAACAACGAGGACCGCCATAGGCGGGATATTCGCACCGTCGTCGACCGGATGACGCGGCTGTTTCGCAGCCATGCGGACCTCTTTGCCGGAAAGCGGCCGCGGCGGAATGCCATGTAAGGACGGCGCAAATCGGCCGGCTGTGCCGGCCGCTTGCGCTTATCCGAAGGCGTCTCGGCTTTATGCGTCGCTCCGTCGAGACCGAACCGGAAGGGCTTGTGTCCTCGCGAGCAGGGGTTCTGACCAGCTCGCGGTGCAGAGAATGAGCGCGGTTGCGAGCGAGGCGAGCGCAATCATCATTTCCGCCCTTGGGTGACGATGACAGGGATCAGCAGGTCGCCCCAATTGCCTTCACCGCCATGGTGACGCGCCGAGCGCACGAGTTCGACGGAGACGCCCGCATCGACCGCCTTCATGACCGACTGGTTGAGTCGGTGCAGGTCGTTGGCGACCATCCGGATGGCCGCCTGCTGTTCCGGTGTCATGGCCGACGATTGTTCCTCGGCCCGTTCCTTGACGCGTGTCTGAACTGTCATTGGAGTGCTCCTTTGAGGGTTAGAGCCGGAGGCGGGTTTCCTATTCTCCCGCTTTCGGTTCGAGGTTTGCCGCGGGGTGCGTGACGGGGCAGGGATGCCGCGCACCTCGCTTCTTTCCTATTCTGCCGCCGGGCGGAATTGGTCGTGCTCGGTCGATTCCTTCATGGCGGTCGTCGACGACTGGCCGCCGGTGATCGCGAGCGACACGACGTCGAAATAGCCGGTGCCGACTTCGCGCTGATGCTTGGTCGCGGTGTAGCCGTTCGCCTCTGCCGCAAACTCAGCTTCCTGCAGCTCCGAATAGGCGGCCATCTGCCTTTCCTTGTAGCCGCGGGCCAGCTCGAACATGCCGAAGTTCAGCTGATGGAAGCCGGCGAGCGTGATGAACTGGAACTTGTAGCCCATCGCGCCGAGCTCCCGCTGGAACTTGGCAATCGTCGCGTCGTCCAGGTTCTTCTTCCAGTTGAACGAGGGCGAGCAATTATAGGCGAGCAGCTTGCCTGGATGGGCCTTGTGCACGC
>JAPSJG010000103.1 GCA_031178305.1 Sinorhizobium sp. | reverse complement strand
GGCGGCTAGTGTCAGGCGCGGCGAAACTGCGCGCAACCGAACTGTAGAGTTCGTCGCTGCGAGCGTGCTGATTGATCGGTTATCCCACTACATCGCCTTCCTGGCGGAGCTTGCGGCCAAGCACGCCCGGTCGGTCCGCCGATCCGGGCGTGATAGTGGCACCCGTAGTCACACAGGCAACCTTTGCCCCTGCTCCGACCGCGTCCCCCTCGGAGCAGCTTTCTCCCGGCCGTGCCGAGTGGACGAAGGTGAGCAGCGCCGTCCGCAATCAGGGCAAATGCCGAAAACTGGTCTGGCAGCGGAAACACCCACCTCTCATCATCAGTGAGCACGACACGCAGAACTTGACTCCTGGGCCGGGCGACCATTTCGTTTGCGTTCGCATGCCCGCCCATAGCGGCATCATGTCTAACGGCGAGTGAACCACACAAATTGAGGAAAACCCCTTTATTGTCGATTCCGGAATTTTCGGGGTTTCGCTTGCAGAAACATTTGCCTATAAGCCGCTTCTAGCCTGAAAACATCATTGTTGCGCGCCCCGGCCGGTGAACTTCCACCCTGGCCGGTTTTTCGCGCAGCCAAAACGGATGAGAGCCTATGCCGAAGCGCCAAGATATCAAATCGATCCTCATCATCGGCGCGGGGCCGATCGTCATCGGCCAGGCATGCGAATTCGATTATTCCGGCACCCAGGCGTGCAAGGCTCTGAAAGAGGAAGGCTATCGGGTCATCCTGGTCAACTCCAACCCGGCGACGATCATGACCGATCCGAACCTCGCCGACGCCACCTATGTCGAGCCGATCACGCCGGAGGTCGTCGCCAAGATCATCGCCAAGGAGCGCCCCGACGCGCTGCTGCCGACGATGGGCGGCCAGACGGCGCTCAATACCGCGCTCTCGCTGCGCCGCATGGGCGTGCTCGACCGCTACAATGTCGAGATGATCGGCGCCAAGCCGGAGGCGATCGACAAGGCCGAGGACCGCGCCCTCTTCCGTGAGGCCATGGCGCGGATCGGTCTTGAGACGCCGAAGTCGCGCCTGGCGAACGCCACCGACATCAAGGACCACGATCGAAAGGTGCACGAGGCGGAACGGGCCGAGCTGAAGGGCCGATTTTCCGGTGCCGAGCTCGACAAGGCGCTCGACGAACTCGAAAACCAGTGGAATCTCGGCGAAGGCGATCGCAAGCAGCGCTACGTGAACCATGCCATGGCGATTGCGGCCCAAGCCCTCGATGAGGTCGGCCTGCCGGCGATCATCCGGCCCTCCTTCACGCTCGGAGGCACCGGCGGCGGGATCGCTTATAACCGCTCGGAGTTCTTCGATATCGTCGCCAGCGGCCTCGATGCCTCGCCGACCACAGAAGTGCTGATCGAGGAGTCGGTCCTCGGCTGGAAGGAATATGAGATGGAGGTCGTCCGCGACAAGGCGGACAATTGCATCATCATCTGCTCGATCGAGAATATCGACCCGATGGGGGTGCACACGGGCGATTCGATCACCGTCGCCCCGGCGCTGACCTTGACCGACAAGGAATATCAGATCATGCGCAACGCCTCGATCGCGGTGCTGCGCGAGATCGGCGTCGAGACGGGCGGTTCGAACGTGCAGTTCGCGGTCAACCCCGCGAATGGCCGCCTCGTCGTCATCGAGATGAACCCGCGTGTGTCCCGTTCCTCGGCGCTCGCCTCCAAGGCCACCGGTTTCCCGATCGCCAAGATCGCCGCCAAGCTTGCTGTCGGCTATACGCTGGACGAGCTCGAGAACGACATCACCGGCGGTGCGACGCCCGCCTCCTTCGAGCCGTCGATCGACTACGTCGTCACCAAGATCCCGCGCTTCGCCTTCGAGAAATTCCCCGGCGCCGAGCCGACGCTCACGACGGCGATGAAGTCGGTCGGTGAAGTGATGGCGATCGGACGCACCTTCGCCGAATCCTTGCAGAAGGCCCTTCGCGGGCTTGAAACCGGTCTTACCGGTCTCGACGAGATCGACATCCCCGATTTCGACGAGAACGGCGATGGCCGCAATGCCATCCGCGCCGCTCTCGGCACGCCGACGCCCGACCGCCTGCGCATGGTTGCCCAGGCGCTGCGCCTCGGCATGAGCGAAGCGGAGGTGCACGAAGCGTGCAAGATCGACCCGTGGTTTATCGCCCAGTTCAAGGCTATCGTCGACATGGAAGCCCGCATCCGCGAGCACGGCCTGCCCGGCGACGCCGAAAACCTGCGCATGCTTAAGGCGATGGGCTTCTCCGATGCCCGTCTTGCAACGCTCACGGGCAAGCGCCCAAAGGAAGTCGCAGAGCTACGCAATCGGCTGAACGTCCGCCCGGTCTACAAGCGCATCGACACCTGCGCGGCCGAATTCGCCTCGCCGACGGCCTACATGTATTCGACCTATGAAACGCCCTTCGTCGGCGCTGCCCGCTCGGAAGCACAGGTTTCCGATCGAAAGAAGGTCGTCATCCTCGGCGGCGGGCCGAACCGCATCGGCCAGGGCATCGAGTTCGACTATTGCTGCTGCCATGCGGCCTTCGCATTGAAGGACGCGGGCTATGAAGCGATCATGATCAACTGCAACCCGGAAACCGTCTCGACCGACTACGACACGTCCGATCGGCTCTATTTCGAACCGCTGACCGCGGAAGACGTGATCGAGATCATGCGCGCGGAACAGGAAAGCGGCACGCTGCATGGGGTTATCGTACAATTCGGGGGCCAGACGCCGCTGAAGCTCGCCGAAGCGCTCGAGAAGAATGGTATTCCGATCCTCGGCACGGCGCCGGATGCAATCGACCTGGCCGAGGACCGCGACCGCTTCCAGAAGCTCCTGATGAAGCTCGACCTCAACCAGCCGCGCAACGGCATTGCCTATTCGGTGGAGCAGGCACGCCTCGTCGCCGCCGAAATCGGCTTCCCGCTGGTCGTGCGCCCGTCCTATGTTCTGGGCGGCCGCGCCATGCAGATCATCCATTCGGAAAGCATGCTGCAGACCTACCTGCTCGATACCGTCCCGGGCCTCGTGCCAGAGGATATCAAGCAGCGTTATCCGAACGACAAGACCGGCCAGATCAACACCCTGCTCGGCAAGAACCCGCTCCTCTTCGACAGCTATCTGACGAATGCGACCGAAGTCGACGTCGATTGCTTGTGCGACGGCAACGAGGTCTTCGTCTCCGGCATCATGGAGCATATCGAGGAGGCAGGCATCCACTCGGGCGACTCGGCCTGCTCGCTGCCGGTCCATACGCTTAACCAGGAGGTCGTGGAGGAGTTGGAGCGTCAGACGGCGGCGCTTGCCAAGGCGTTGAACGTCGGCGGCCTCATGAACGTGCAGTTCGCCATTAAGGACGGCACCATCTACGTGCTCGAGGTCAATCCGCGCGCGTCGCGCACCGTTCCGTTCGTCGCCAAGACGATCGGTGCGCCGATTGCCAAGATCGCCGCGCGGATCATGGCCGGCGAGACGCTCGAACAGGCGATCGCCGCCTATGGCGAGAAACCGGATCCGCGGAACCTGAAGCATATCGCCGTCAAAGAAGCAGTCTTCCCCTTCGCCCGCTTCCCCGGCGTCGACACGCTGCTCGGTCCGGAAATGCGCTCGACCGGCGAGGTCATCGGCCTCGATACGGATTACGCACTCGCTTTCGCCAAGTCGCAGCTCGGCGCTGGCGTCGACCTGCCGCGCGATGGGACTGTCTTCGTCTCGGTTCGCGACGAGGACAAGGCGGGCGTGCTGCCGGCGATCCGCATTCTTGCCGACATCGGTTTCAAGGTCATGGCAACCGGCGGCACGGCGCGCTTCCTCGGCGAGCACGGCATCACCGCCACCAAGATCAACAAGGTGCTTGAGGGCCGGCCGCATATCGAAGACGCCATCCGCAACCGTCAGGTGCAGCTCGTCATCAACACGACCGACGGCAACAAGGCGATCTCGGACTCCAAATCCCTGCGGCGCGCAACCTTGATGCAGAAGGTTCCCTATTATACGACCATGGCCGGCGCCGAAGCGGCAGCCCTTGCCATCAAGGCTTTGAAGGCCGGCAACCTCGAAGTTCGGCCTCTGCAGGACTATTTCAAATGACTTCGGAGACACCATCCGCGCGGCTGAAAAATCTGGCAAAGCCGATCGGCTTTCTGCTATAAGAGCGGTTCGGATGTTTCGGACGGTTCCGGTGCTTTCGCTCCGGAGGCCGTTTTCTTTTGCGTAGGCGCCGCCGAAAGGTGGCGCCGTGTGCTTGATCAAGGGTAACAAAATGGTCGACAAAGTTCCGATGACCCAGGGTGGATTCGTCAATCTGCAGGAGGAGCTGCGCTGGCGGCAGCAGGAAGAACGCCCGCGAATCATCGAAGCGATCGCCGAGGCTCGCGCCCATGGCGACTTGTCGGAAAATGCCGAATATCATGCCGCCAAGGAAGCCCAGAGCCATAATGAAGGTCGAATCTCGGAGCTCGAGGACCTGATCGCCAGGGCTGAAGTTATCGATCTTTCGAAGATGTCCGGCTCGAAGATCAAGTTCGGTGCCAGGGTCAAGCTTGTTGACGAGGATACCGAGGAAGAAAAGACCTATCAGATCGTCGGCGATCAGGAAGCCGATGTGAAGGCCGGCCGGATATCGATCTCCTCGCCGATCGCCCGCGCGCTGATCGGCAAGGAAGTCGGGGATTCCATCGAAGTCAATGCGCCCGGCGGCTCGAAGGCGTACGAAATCCTCGCCATCCACTGGGGCTGACCAGCCCACCGGGGGCAATGGTTTCGCCCCATTTTCTCCCCTCTACCAAATTTTCGTCGTCGCATGCGCGAGGAGAGCGCTTACGTGGTCGATATCCGCGACATCGAGATCATTGCGCCCAATTTCAAGCGCCGCCTCTCCGGCGTCACTTCGACCATCATCCAGCTTGTCCCCGTTCAAAGGGCGCTCGGCCAGAAAGTCGCGGTTCTCGGCCCGGGGCTGCCGGCGAGCCTGCCATCCATCCGATTTCGCGACCTGATCCAGTTGTGGCGGGCGCCGGCGGGGTGCAGCTACCGGATATGGCATGCGCGCCGCAATGTCGAGATGCTGCCGGCGGTTCTGCTTCGCGACTTCCTGCGCATGAAGATCCGGATCGTCTTCACCTCCGCCTCTCAGCGGCGGCATACCGGTTGGAGCAAGTTCCTCATCCGCCGGATGGACGCGGTGATTGCGACGAGCGGCAAGACTGCTGCCTATCTCGAAATGCCGAACACGGTAATCCTGCACGGCATTGACACCAAGCGCTTCCATCCGCCGCTTGACAGAGCCGAGGCAAAACGCGCGCTCGGCCTCGATCCTTCCAAGAAATATGCCGGATGCTTCGGGCGGGTGCGTCACCAGAAGGGGACGGACCTGTTCGTCGACAGCATGATCGCCCTCCTGCCCCGCCGGGCCGATTGGCGCGCTATCGTGGCGGGTCGGGCGACCGGGCCTCACCTCGCCTTCGAGGCCGAGCTAAAGGCGCGCGTCGCGAAGGCCGGGCTCGCCGACCGCATCCTGTTCGTCGGCGAACACACCAATATTCCCGACTGGTACCGGGCTCTCGACCTCTTCATCGCGCCGCAACGCTGGGAGGGCTTCGGGTTGACGCCGCTGGAAGCAATGGCCAGCAGCGTGCCCGTCGTCGCCACCGATGTCGGCGCATTTTCCGAACTGGTCGCCGAGGGACCCGAAGAAACGGGCCTCCTTGTCCCTGCCGGAGACCTGAAGGCAATGGTCGACGGCGCCGCCGCGTTCATGGATGATCCGGCGCGGCTTGCCACGGCCGGCGCGAACGGGCTGGCACGGGTCTCGCAGGCCTTTGCGATCGAGGGCGAAGCGCGGGCGATCGGGGCTATCTATGAGAGCCTGATGCGCTGATCGTGCTAACGCTTCGATGCGAACAATTTCAGATAGGCGTCGGTGATAGCCTCTTTCGAAAACTGATCGACGAGCGTCTCGTGCCCTCGCTCGGCGAGTCGAGCGCCGAGTGCCCGGTCATTTGCGATCCGCTCGATCGCACGCGCAAACCCGTCGGCATCGCCGATGTCCACCATCAGGCCATTCTCCCCGTCCTGCATGAACCATTGCGGCCCCTCGGATCGGCTCGACACGACCGGTCTGGCCTGGGCCCAGGCTTCCAGGATGACGTTGCCGAGCGGTTCGTGACTGGAGGGCATGACGAATATATCGGCGGCGGCCAGGAAAGGTCTCGCATCCTTCTGCCAGCCTGCGAAGCGCACCCGATCGGAGACGCCGAGATCGGCCGCGAGCTTTTGCAGGTTTTCCTGCTCCTCGCCGTCACCGAGCAGCCAGAGATAGGCGCCGGCCAGCTTGCTCATGGCCTCGATCAGAGTGTGGAACCCCTTGCGTTCGACAAAACGCCCCATCGACATGACGAGCGGCGCGTCGGCGGGCGTGTCGAGCGTTTCCCTGGCTATGGGCCGCACCCGGTCGGTACTGGTGAAATTCGAGATGATCTCGACATCTCGCTTCCAGCCAAGCTTGCGAACATGGTCGGCTATGCCCGGCGTATTGCAGACAAGGCAGTCGGAATTCTTGAAGTAGTCAAGGCGCGGCGGATAGTCGCCAAGGCGAGAAATCTTGATGCACCCTCCATAGGCCGGCATGAGCTCGCTGGCGCGCGGTGCCCAGGCCATGAGCACGTCCGGCTTGCCGCGCTCGGCCATGCGCCTGACCTTCAGCGGCATGAGCAGCCGATCCGGCGACAGGTTGCGGAAGTGGCTTTCCAGGATGCGGGTGGAGCCTTCGATCTCGCGGCGCCAGATGCGGCCCGGCCGGATGATGGATGTCTGCTCGATCCCGCGATCGGCAAACGCATTGACGAGGTGCACGAAAAAGCGCTCCGCGCCGCCGTCCTTGCCGAAGTGGAAGTGAATAATCTTCATTTTACCGCCGTATCCCTACTGCATGTCTCCTTAAATCGAACTCGATTCAAAGACAAAGACATGCGGCGATTGAAAGGGCTACAGCGATCTTTGCGCGTCCGATGAGACGCGCGGCGCTGTAGTGATCGCAGGGTATGAATGCGCCCCGTGTCAAGCTTTGACTGGACTTCGCACAGAACGTCCGGCGCCAATTCCCCGCCGAAAGGGTGTATCCGTGATTTTCACGTATCCCAGGCTTTCAGGGGTTTAACGGGAAAGCGCATCGTCGTTATTCGGGCGCGCCTTCAACGCGTTTCGCTGATAGATCTTCGTCGCCGTCAGGAACGCATAGATCGCACCGGTCATCGCCTCTATGAATCCCGGAAAACCGCACCGCCACAGTCCGTTGCGGAAATAGAGCCGGTAAAAATAGAGCGGCGGTCCAAGCAGCATCTTGTAGCGCCGTGGCGGCCTGCCCTCGGCAAATTGCTGTTCCGCTTTCAGCGTTGAATATTTGTTCTCCTTGAGGATCTGGTCGTCGATGATCAGTGGCCGGAAATGCAGCAGGCTGCCGGTCCTGGCAGCGCCGACCTTCCCGTCCGGCACGATTCCTTCGTGCACCTTCTGGCTGAGATCGTAGTGGCCGCGCCCGTTACGGATCAGGCGCAGATTGCGGCGTTCGTGCACCCTCTCGGGCGTGTAACCGTAGCCGATCAGATAGGGGCGGCGCGCCACCCTCCAGCCAACGATGTCATCCGGAGCATCGAGAAGCGACGGGAGCAGGGCCTTGAGCGGCCCATCCAGCCTTTCGTCGGCATCGATGTTGATGCACCAGGGTTGCCGGCACTGGTCGAGGGCGAACTGCTTCTGCCCCGCATAGCCCCGCCAGCGTTCATACATGAAAAGGATAGGCCAGCCCTCGTCGATATAGGACTGTACCAAAGCCGCCGTGCCGTCCTTAGAGCCAGAGTCGACGATCACGATTTCAGCGCATTGCTCGAGGCTCTCGATGCAATTGCCGAGATAGGCCTCTTCATCCTGACAGATGATGAAGGCGGAGAGCGGCAGTTTCGAAGCAACGGAGTTGCTCTTTGTCGCCACTTCCGGCGCGTCCGGGCTGTCGTCGTGCAGATGTTTCAATTCGCTCGCCTAGCAAACAAAGCCTTGATGACAGCGGGAGTGATCCCCGCTCCTAGATCACGATGATTAAACGTGATCGCTTCTAAGAAGTTGGCGCGAGGTCCGGGCCGTTTTCTTGATCCCGCGCTAGATTTCGACCTGACAGGCGTCCTTCACCTGGCGGATCGTCAACATCGTCCGCACCGTATCGACATTGTCGGTCGCGGTGAGTTCTTCAATAACAAAATCCTGGAACCTAGCAAGGTTCTCCGCCACGCACTGGAGGAGAAAGTCGGACTCGCCGGAGACCATCCAGGCCTCACGGACGAGCGGCCACGATGCCGTGCGGGCGGCGAAGGCTTTGAGATTGGCGTCGGACTGATGTTTCAGTCCGACCATGCAGAAGGCAACGAGATCGTATCCGAGAGCCGAGGCATTCAGGAGGGCGCGGTAACCGCGAATGACGCCCGCTTCCTCGAGCTTGCGGACGCGGCGCAGGCAGGGTGGAGCGGAGATTCCCACCCGCTCGGCAAGCTCCACATTCGTCATTCGGCCGTTGTTCTGCAATTCCCGCAGGATCTTCATGTCGATGGCATCGAGGTCGACGCGTATGGTCATTACCGATTTCCCCACCTGTTGAGGCCCCGCATGGGCGCTTCCATATTGCTGCCATACAGACAGCGCGACCGCTCGACAACAGTCGTCGTCCCACCGCTGGCGGCGCCCAATCGCGCCCGGGCGAAGCCGACGCAACGGGCTGCATGTTCGACACTGCGTGGTTAACACGTATCGTCGTTTCGAAACGAGGGTGTGGGGGGATGCATGCACAAGAACATTGCCGACCGCCCTCGCCTCTCGCTCGCCGGGCAACAATTCCGTCCGCATTGACAAGTTTCCGGCAAAAACGCCGCAAAATGCGCGATCTGGTGTCAAATTCCTGGTGCAGACGCAACCACTTGTGTGTATCAGCGAGGGTGCCCTTGAAAGTCCGGGCCGTGAATACCTAAAGTATGGCGATATTTTTGCCAGCATCGAACCGTACCGGAGGGCGCTCATCAGGTCTTCCGGCGATTTAAGGACAAGCGCATGACCGCTCGCCACACCAAAGTGCTGATCATCGGCTCCGGCCCCGCCGGTTACACCGCCGCGATTTATACGGCGCGCGCCATGCTGTCGCCCGTACTCATCGCCGGCATGGAACAGGGCGGGCAATTGATGATCACCACGGATGTGGAGAATTATCCGGGTTATGCCGATCCGGTCCAGGGGCCCTGGATGATGGAGCAGATGCTGAAACAGGCGACGCATGTCGGCGCGGAAATCGTCAACGACATCGTGACCGATGTCGACCTTTCCGTCCGTCCCTTCCGCATCAAGACGGATAGCGGCGCCGAGTGGACGACGGACGCCTTGATCATCGCGACGGGCGCCAAGGCGAAATGGCTCGGGATCGATACCGAGCAGACGTTCATGGGCTTCGGCGTTTCCGCCTGCGCCACCTGCGACGGCTTCTTCTATCGTAACAAGGATGTGATCGTGGTCGGCGGCGGCAACTCGGCCGTGGAAGAGGCGCTTTATCTCTCAAATCTCGCCAAGACGGTAACGGTCGTTCATCGTCGTGACGCATTCCGGGCGGAAAAGATTCTGCAGGAGCGTCTTTTCGCCAAGCCGAACGTGAGGATCGTGTGGGACCATGAAGTGGTCGAGTATCTCGGCACGCCGGCGAAACCGCCGATGCCGGCCTCGGTCAACGGTGTGAAGCTTCGCAACACGACGACCGGCGAGATTTCCGAAATGGCGACCGACGGCGTCTTCGTCGCGATCGGTCATGCGCCGGCCGTGGAACTCTTCAAGGGCAAGCTTCGGCAAAAGTCGAACGGCTACCTGTGGACCGCGCCCGATTCTACCGCGACCGATGTCCCGGGCGTCTTTGCCGCCGGCGATGTCGCCGACGACGTTTATCGTCAGGCCGTGACCGCCGCCGGGATGGGCTGCATGGCAGCGCTCGAAACGGAGAAATATCTGGCAGGTCATATGCCTGTCGCAATCGCAGCCGAATAGAAGCTGCAAATCGGGACTGCGCCTTCCTGCATGTCTCCTTAAATCGATCTCGGTTCAAGGACAAAGACATGCAGCGATTCAAAGTGCTACAGCG